>JANOQL010000248.1:0-6695 GCA_031414835.1 Sphingomonadales bacterium
GCAATGAGGGCATTGAGATCGGCCTGGCACCAGTCGGGCTTGCGCGTCTGATGCATCACGAGCTTCATCAGATCCTCGTTATATTCTCCCTTGCGCCAGATTTTGACAGGAGGAATGCGGACTCCCTCTTCGAAGATCGACCGCGCGTCGATCGGCATCGAACCTACAACCTTGCCGCCGATATCGGACTGGTGGCCGAACATCGAAGTGTAGGCGATCAGGCGTCCGTCCTTAAAGACCGGCAAAAGCACGAGCCAATCGTTGGAATGGCTTACAGCACCCGCACAAGAATAGGGATCGGAGAGAAAAATCATGTCTCCATCTTCAAGCGTGCCGTCGAAATTATCCAGAAAGCCGCCAATGAAACTTCCGAACTGGCCGACAATCATACGGCCCTTGTGATCGGCGATCAGTGGAAACGCATCGCCTTGTTCGCGAATGCCGGGCGACATGGCGGTGCGCACGAGCGTTGCGTCCATTTCGATCCGTGCGTTGCGAAGTGCGTTTTCGATGATGTCGAGCGTAACGGGATCGATGGTTTTGCTGGCAAAGGGGAGGGGATTCGTCTCAATGATGCGGGCAGGCATGTTGGTTGCTCCCTCAAGCCAGATTGATCAGGATGTTGCCGACAGCATCGACAATCGCGACGCATCCGGTTTCGATAAGTGTCGTCGAATCCATTTCGATGACAATCGCGGGACCGGGTATCACATCGCCTTGCCGCAGCAGCGATCGATCGTAGATGGCCGCCGATTGTTCGCAACCATCCATCCACAGAATGTGATCGCGCATTTTCGCCCCTGCAGGATTGCCATCGCCCTTCGCCAATTCGGGTGCGGCCAAATCCAGTGCAGGGCCAAGCGCCACTGCCCGAAGATTCACAACCTCGTGCGGGGTCGCCATGTTGAATGTAAATAGCCGCAAATGTTCCGCATCAAAACGGCTTAAGATGCCGTCAATACCGTCGCGGCGAAGCGTGTCCACGTTGATCGTTAGCGGAACTTCGAATGCCTGTCCTGCATACCGCACATCGACCTCGAATTCGGACACGACCTGACCTTCGGGAACGCCATCGGATAACAATTCCGCACGGGTTTGCTTCGCCATCTCGTCAAGGATGGCGATCAATTCATCGGCTTTCGTTTGTGTTGCCAGGCGCGAAAAGCTCCGCGCAGTTTCTGTCCGCATTCGGGTGGTTGCATCACCGAGGGCGCATAGAACGCCTGGCGAAACGGGCGAGACAGCTGGCCAGCTGGACATCAGTTTTGCGATCGCGTTAACATGCAGTGGCCCCGCGCCGCCGAAGCCCATCAGTGCGAAATGGCGCGGGTCATATCCTTGCTGGACAGAGATCATCCGCAACGCGCCGAACATATTCTCATTGACGATATCGATGATGCCGCGTGCGGCAGCCATCAACTCGATCCCAAGCGCGTCTGCGATCGTCTGGACCGCACGCGTCGCACCTTCGCGGTCGAGCTTGAAACTGCCCCCGAGCAGGTTTTCAGGGAGGTAGCCCAGAACAACATTGGCGTCGGTTACCGTCGGCAATACGCCGCCCTTTCCATAAGCGACTGGCCCTGGAACCGCGCCAGCCGATTGTGGGCCGACCCGCAACGCCTTCGTTAGATCGGGAACATAAGCGATCGAGCCACCACCAGCGCCGACAGTTTTGACATCGAGCGACGATGCCCGGACCGAAAGATGCCCGACATCGGTTGTCCGCACGCGACGCGGCTGCAAATTCTCGATGAGCGCGACGTCGGTCGATGTTCCTCCAACGTCGAGGGTGAGGATGTTATTCAAACCCGCATTCTTTGCGACCCACAGCGCTCCAGCGACACCGCCTGCAGGGCCTGACATCAGAATGTTGACAGGATGCTCTTCCGCCTTTTGTGCGGACATCAGCCCGCCATCGGAGCGCAGCAGCGACAATTTTCCGACCATGCCGCAATCAGCAAGCTTTCCGCGCAGATTCGATACGTATTTTCCCACAATCGGCCGAACCGCCGCGTTGGCTACGGTTGTAAGAGTGCGCTCATACTCCTGCATTTCCGGCAATATTTCATGGCTGAGAGAAATCGGCACTTCGGGGAAAACACGGTGCGCGATTTCGCCAATCCGTTTTTCGTGGTTGCCATTTGCATAAGAATTGATGAGGCTTACCGTTATCGCTTCGACCCCATTGTCCTTCAGGCGGAGCAGTGCGTCTTCGACATTGACATCGACCAGCGCACGAACCTCCTCCCCCGCAGCGTTTATCCGTCCCTGAACCTCTACCGTATCCTCTAACGCAGCAAGCGGCTGAGGTTTTGGCCAGATGATCCAAGCTGCCAGTCCACCCGGAACATACGATCGCGCAATCTGCATGATGTCACGATAGCCTTCGGTCGTGATCAAGCCGACCCGCGCGCCTTTTCCTTCGAGCACGGCATTTGTCGCCACCGTTGTCCCATGCAAGAAAAGTCCGATGTCGCTCGCCGAAATGCCAGCCTTCGCGGTGATGGCTTCGACACCGGCCAATATCCCTTCGGATGAATCATGCGGTGTTGAAGGCGTTTTGTGCCGCCAGAACTCCCCCGTTTCTCCGTCTAGCAGCAACAGATCGGTAAATGTGCCACCCACATCCACGCCGAGACGATAAGCCATTCTTCGCAAGCCCCTAGTGTTTTGAAACTGACGGGAAGCTTGGCGCTTTGGCAACCATCCCCGGCAAGGTTCGCCCAATTTTACCTTCTAGCCAGCGACTGGCCTCTCCAAGCAACGCGACATCCATTCCGGTCGCCACACCTGCGCGTTCCAGCATATAGGCCACGTCCTCGCTTGCGACATTCCCGGCCGCTCCAGGCGCAAATGGACACCCACCAACGCCGCCAACCGCAGCGTCGATGATTTTGGCGCCTGCTCCAATCGCTGCCCACACATTGGCGAGGCCTGTGCCTCTTGTGTTGTGAAAATGCGCGCGCACAGGGATCGGGAACACCGCCGCAACCACTTTGCCGACCAAACGAGACACATGAACAGGATCTGCGACGCCGATCGTATCAGCCAATCCGATCTCAATAGGGTTTACGACGGCGAGTTGACGAGCCATGCCAACAACATGGTCTTCATCGACCTCGCCTTCGAATGGACAGCCGAACGAAGCGGCAATTGTCACTTGGCCAGTCAGGCCGGCAGATTGTGCTTGCAGGATCATCCCGATCGCTTCGGTGACCGATTCTGCAGACGTCTGACCTTGGTTTGCGATGGCAAATCGGTCGGTTGATACGCAAACAGCACCGATTTGATCGATCCGGTTCGTCGCGATGGCGCGATCGACCCCGCGGCGGTTCATCGCCAGTCCGATGTATGTCACATCGTTACGGACCGGGAGGCCAGCCGCCACCGCCTCGGCATCGGCCATCTGCGGAACGCGCCTTGCGCCGACGAAACTGGTCACTTCAATCCGGCGCGCGCCAGCCAAGATGGCGCGGGCGATCAAACCCAGTTTTACCTCCGTTGAAAGCACCACGGCTTCATTCTGAAGTCCGTCGCGTGGCCCGACTTCAACAAATTGGATGTGGCTTGGCATAAGTCAATCTTGTCAGAACTGTATACAAAAGCAACTGCTGATCATGCCGCTGCAAGATCAGGCGCTTCACGCTGACGGCCATGCGCGTCAGCATAGGCGTGAAACGCGCGTCGGATGTGGCCGAGCATGATCGATTCCGCCCATCCACCGTCCCGCTTTGCGATTGCCGCTATCAGTTCGTCATGCTCCCGGAACGAACGGAGCAATTGTTCATGATCGTAATTATGCGCTGTTCGCGAAACGATTGGCTGTTCGATCAACCGCGCCAATATTCCGGAGAGTTTCGGAGAGGCTGCTGCATCGAGAATCACAGAATGAAATTGCCTGTTATGCTCAAGAAAGGCGTCAATGTCCGGCGTAGGGCTGTCGACAGCGCGCTCGATGCAAGCATTGTGGTGCCGCATTCTATCCAATTGGTCGGACGAAGCCCTCTGCGCAGCGCGGCGAGCGGCGAAACTTTCCAGCATTCCGCGGAGGATAAACCCTTCATCGATATCATCGAGCGACCAGTCTGCGACAAAGCAGCGTTGCGATTCTGTTCGAACAACAAATGACTCCAGTTCAAGTCGCCGAAGTGCGTCCCGGACTGGCGTTCGGGAAACACCACACTCACTGGCTAGCGCCTCTTCGCCGATTTGTGCACCGAGTGGCAAATCACCTGATAAAATCATGCTCCGGATGCGAGCATAGGCACGATCTGACGCTTTCATTTTGTTCGCCCCTATTGGCTTGACGATGACCTTTTGTATACAATAGAGTATGTCCATGCAACGAGCCGGAGACTTGGTCAGTGAGTATCGAACACCGGATTAAGATCATTGTTCCGATCGCGATGGACGCCGCTGGCGTGGCAAACCGCGCTCAGCAGTTGCCGACGAATATGCTGGCACCTGGGTTTGTTCCTGAATTTGTCGCTGTGAAATGGGGTGCCGCGCTTGGCGATTCCTACCACGATATGCTCCTCATGGATTGGACTGTGTTTCAGGAAGGGATCGACGCAGAAACCGAAGGCTATTCGGCAGTCGTTATAGACACAATGAGCGATTCGGGATTGCGACCGCTGCGTTCACGACTGTCTATTCCAGTGGTCGGGCCGGGTGAATGTGCGTTTCACATGGCAATGACGCTCGGTAAAAGTTTCACCATTCTGACGATGTGGGACGAGTGGCTCCCGCTCTACGAAAAAACACTGACCGAATATGGCTTCTGGCCGCGCGTCGCATCGCTGCGGTCGATCAAGACCCGGCCCGACGTCACCGAATTGCTCGCGGGGAAGGAAGAAGTGATCTTCGAAAAGCTTAAATCGGAGGCGATGAAAGCGATCGAAGAAGATGGTGCGGATGTGATTGTTCTTGGATCGACGACGATGCACCAGTCTGCGGCATGGCTCGCCAATGAACTGCCAGTACCGGTCATCAATCCCGGCCTCATTGCCTACAAGCAGGCCGAGCTTCTGGTGCAACTTGGACTGACGCATAGCAAAAAGGCGTTTCCGTCACCCGAGATCGGCAATGATGCCGCGATCCGAAAGGGCAACGCATGAGCAGCTGGACCGAGGGCGGGGCAGGGCAGGCGGCGCTGCGTTATCCGCACTATGTCGACATCGTCACCAAACGCTATTTCGATGGGGTCGATAACAAGGCGATGCTGCAGGTGCTCGATTGCTTCACCGAGGATGCGATCCTGACCGAAGTGACGTCAATGACCGTGCATGACGGAAAAGCCGCGATCGCTGCGATGTTCACCAAGCTGTTCACAGATTTCTCGGACATCTGGCACGGCAATTTTGTCCATACCGTCGATCCGGAAAGCAATGCGGTGTGTTCGCAATTCACCGTTTTGATCACCCCCCACGGTGGCGATGAATTGCGATATGAAAACTGCAACCGATTTTACCTGAAGGGTGACAAGTTCCACCGCGTCTATGTTTATATGAGCGGCGATAATCTGCTCAAAGAAGGGGACGCCTGATGCAGTATGCGCCCACAATGTCGCGCGACGCGCTGATTGATCTGGCGATCAACCGCTATTTTGCGCAGGTGGATGCCAAGAATCTGGAGGGGGTGCTCGGCTGCTTCCACGACGAGGCGCTTATGTGCGTTCAGACCGCGTTTACCCGCCACAGCGGGAAGGCTGAAATCGGCCGAATGTTTGCGGATTTCTTCGGGGCTTACCAGACGATCGTCCACAAGGATTTCACCTGTACTGTCGATGCAAAGCACGGGCGGATCGCTGCATCTTTCGAAGCTGTTTTGACAGGTCATGACGGCAGCATCACGCGTTTGTTCAACACCAATTTCTGGCGTGTTCGCTCAAGCGACACGGTGGGGAAATTCCAGGAAGTCTATGTTTACATGAGTGGGGTTAACCCGCTCGTCTGAAGAGAGAAAATGCGTTCATCGTCGGGGAGATTCGAAATGCAAAAAATTCGCACAATGCTGATGTGCTCGCTGGTTCTGGCCGGAGCATTTTCAGCGCCGATCGCTGCACAACAGGCCGATGAGGCCGCAGATGATGGCGACATCATCGTCACTGCGCGAAGGCAGAATGAACGTCTTATCGACGTTCCTGCTTCTGTGACGGTAATTACTGGCGAAATATTGTCACGAACCGGAATCCAGAGGGCCGAGGGCGTTGTCCAATTGACCCCCGGCGTTACTATTGTGACAGGCACCGCGGAGGCGGGCGATACCCAGATCAACATCCGCGGCATCAACGGCGCGCGCGATGCCGAAAGCTCGGTTGCTCTGGTCGTCGACGGAATCCTTAAAACCAACACTGCGCAGCTAAACCAGAATCAGGGCACGCTTCGTCAAGTCGAGGTGCTGAAAGGACCACAGGGCGCCATTTACGGGCGGAATGCTGCGGCAGGCGCAATTGTCATGACTACGCTCAAGCCGGGCGGAGAATTCGAGGGCGGCATTACAGCCAGATACGCCAACGAAAACTCTGTGGAAGGTTCGGGATATGTTTCAGTGCCGGTTGGCGCCGATGCAGGTCTGCTCATATCCGGGAACTACAGAACGACAGACGGATTTTATCGCAACAGCTTTCTCGACAAGAAAGTGGTGGACGATCAAGAGGTTTATGGGATCGACGGTCGTTTCGCAGCCACGCTTGG
>JANOQL010000249.1:0-6484 GCA_031414835.1 Sphingomonadales bacterium
TCAAGCCGTCCAGACAGGCCGCGTCCGCAGCGACGGGACGCATGACGGATTCATGAGGCACGACAATTTCCGGTGGCTCAAAATTGCTGTCTCGATGAGCATTGCGATGATCCTCGCTTATGCGCTGATCGATGTGCAGCCGCGCCACAATGGTGGCAGCTGGTATGGCTATCTGCTTGGCACGATCGGCGCCGGGCTCATTGTCTGGCTGACGATGCTCGGTGTTCGAAAGCGCGCCATGACTCGCAAGCGGTGGTCGCTGAAATCCTGGACATCGGCGCACGTATATCTGGGGCTGAGCCTGATCGTGGTCGGCACGCTGCACACCGGGTTTCAATTCGGCTGGAACGTCCACACGCTGTCTTATGTGCTGATGATGTTCGTCATCATTTCGGGTATTTTCGGGGTCATCGGTTACAGCACATTGCCGCAGACGATGTCGAGCAATCGCGCCGAAATGACCGAGAAGCAGATGCTCGAAAGTCTGCGATCGATCGACCGCCAGCTGCACGACGCGGCACAGCCATTGTCGGCCAATCAGGCCGAATTGGTGCGGTTGTCGCTCGATCAGGATCCGTTCGGTGGCGGCATCGTCCGTCGGCTGTCAGGCAATTATCCCAACTGCGCAACGCGGTTCGCGCAAGCCGAAATCCGCCGCGAAACCGCATACAAGCCGAATATCGACAATGATCCTGTCGAACGGGTCGATGTGCTGCTCACGCGCAAGGAAGCGATGCTCGCGCGGGTTCGTCGTCACCTGCGTTTGAAGGCGCTGCTCGAAATCTGGCTTTACGTGCATGTTCCCGTCACTTTTGCGCTGATCGCGGCATTGCTCGCGCACATCGTCAGCGTTTTCTTCTACTGGTAGGCTTCTGCTCATGGCTTTCATCGTCCGCCAGATTTCGCGCACCGCAGACGGCCGGGAAATTGTCCGGCCCGTCACGCATCAGACCGCTTCGATCGGGATCGGGCGCGACGCGGCAAACGAAATTCACCTCCCCGATCTTGCCGTGGATCTGCACCACGCGCGAATGACGGTGGGGGAATCGGGCCGACTGACGGTCGATGCGATCGGCGGACTTCCGTTCGAGCTTGATGGACGTTCTACGCAGCGTGCCGAAATCGATGCCAATGCCGGATGCGAACTCCGCTTTGGCGGCCATATCCTTAAGGTCGCTAAAGACGGCAACGATATCATCGTTACCATCGAGCGGACAGGCGCGCTTTCCGACGCGAGCGAAGAAAAGGAAGAAGCCGGACTTTTTACGCTGGGCAGCATCCTTCCTGGCCGACGTCCCATGGCATGGGGCTTTATAACTGCCGTGCTCGCACTGTTTCTTGCGTGGCCGATTTACACCTATGCAACGTCGAAGGGGGTGGAGACGCGGGACGCCAGCTTCCATGCCGATACGATGTGGACCAGCGGATCGCTCAGTTCGGCGCACAAAAGCCTCGAGAATAATTGCCAGGCCTGCCACACCGAAAAATTCGTCACGATCACCGACAGCACCTGCATGACGTGCCATAAAGACGTGGCGCATGAACATGCTGCGCCTGACAGGATTGCAGGCTCGATGGAGGCACCCGGTCTCGGTGGAAAAGTCGAAGGCTTGTTCAAAGCAGCGTTCAGCGTGCCCGAAGGCCGTTGTGTCGAATGCCATACCGAACATGAAGGCGAAGGCGCGATGACGCCGACGGCGCAGAAATTCTGCACTGATTGCCATAGCTCGCTCAATACGCGGCTGACCGACACCAAGCTCAAGAACGCAGGCGATTTCGGGTTGGAACACCCGCAGTTCCAGCCGGCCATTACCATCGGCTTCAAAGGCGACGAGCGGCTGACCAAGCGGGTCGAACTGACGAGCAAGCTGACCGAGGATAACGGCCTCAAATTCCCGCATGACATTCACATGTCGAAGACCAACGGCATCGCGCGGATGACGCAGACGCTCAAGGGCCAGCAGGGCTGGGGAAACAGCCTTGCGTGCAAGGATTGCCACACGGCAACTGCCGATGGCACGCGGTTCGAAGAGGTCGATATGGAGGCCGATTGCGCGATGTGCCACGATCTTGCGTTCGACAATATCGGTGGCACATTGCGGACAATGCGGCATGGCGATCCGGCGCAAGTCGTTGCCGATCTGCGCGGTTTTTACCGCTCTTACACCCCCGGCAAGCCGATCCAGCTTTCGGGCATGTCACGCCGTCGCCCGGGCGATTACGCCTATATGGAAACGGCTCAGGATTTTGCGCGGGGCGTGAATTTTGTGCCGAACAATGCCGAATCAGCGATCCGTGCTGTCTTTTCCAAGGGCGGGGCGTGTTATGATTGCCACGTCGTCCAGCCGGGGACGAGCAACGCCGCACCGTTCAAAATCGCCAAGGTCGCTCAGCCCGATCGCTATATGAAGCTCGGCTGGTTCGACCATAATGCCCACCTCAATGAAACCTGCTCTTCATGTCACAAAGCGGAAACGTCGAAGGTCGCGACCGATCTGCTGCTTCCCGATCTGGCCAGCTGCCAGACATGCCATGTCGGCGAGTCAGGCTCCTCGCTGACCAAGGTGAAAACACCAGTCAATTCGGGCTGCGGAATGTGCCATGATTACCACATCAGCGAACAGGCGCCGTGGAAAACGAGGTATGAAATCGATCGGGGGAAGGGCAAACGCAGCAGCACCGGAAAGATCGCAGCACGCTGATTTCGGTCCACTTGCAATGGTTTACGCCATGTTTAGGGTCGATGGTTAAGGCTCGAACCGATCCCGCCGGTAATTGGCGGCGGAACAGGAAGTGTGCGCCATGTTGATTGCGCAGGTTACCGATATTCACCTTGGGTTCGATCCCGACAATCCGACCGAGTTCAACCGGAAGCGGCTCGACACTATTCTTGCACATTTTGGATCGATGAGTGTGACGCCCGATGTACTTCTGGCCACAGGCGATCTGGTCGACAGGGGGTCGGCCGACTCCTACCATCGCCTTCGCGCGGCGTTTGCCAATGTTCCGATGCCGGTCTGGCCGTGCCTTGGCAATCATGACAATCGCGAGGCATTTTGCAGCGTTTTCCCCGAAATTCCTGTGGCGGACGGGTTTGTTCAATACGCTGTGCATCACGATGGGTTGCGGTTCCTGATTCTCGATACGCTCGAAGAGGGGCGCCATGGCGGCGCGTTCTGCGAGGTTCGCTCAGGATGGCTCAAATCGCAACTGATCGCCGATCCTCAAACGCCGACGATGCTCGTCATGCACCATCCTCCGATTGAGGTGGGGATCGGCTGGATGACGACCGATCCGGCAGAGCCATGGGTTGCCAGACTTGCCGCAGCAATCGATGGGCACAGCAACGTGGTCGGCATGATCTGCGGCCATCTCCATCGCCCGATTGCCTCTGTGTGGCGCGGCAAGAGCATCGCGATCTGTGCCTCGAGCGCGCCGCAGGTCGCGCTGGACCTCGCCCCGATCGATCCCGAGGTGCCCGACGGCCGTCCGATGATCATCGCCGACGCACCCGCCTACGCGCTCCACAGGTGGAATGGCAGCAGCCTGATCAGCCATTTCGATACCGTAGAAGATCACCTCGTGCTGGCGCGGTATGAACCCCGCTTGCAAGGCCTGGTGCGCAGCGTACTGAGCGAACGCCCGGGCGGGGTGAACGCGGCGGTTTGATCTGGTCGGCGGACGGCCAGAAAATGCCGGAAGTTGACGAAGTTGACGACACGTCGCTGCCAGGAACGCTTCCTTGCCACGAACCGCGCAAGGTAGGTCTTGCGTCGCAGAAAAAGATCGGAATGTTCGCGATGGGCATAAGGGGCAATCCAAGTGTGAGGAAAAAACCTTCATAGAAGGATAATACCTATCTGTCAAGATCGGGAAGGTCGTTACAGCTGTGTTGGGTGTACTAACTGTCTGTTTTTGGCCTTCCGCGGAAATTCTCAGCGAGTGCAGCGCACATGACTAAAAGTTGGGATCAGCCGACCCAACCGCCTGCCGGAGGACTCGAAAATTAACCCGCGTGCGCGGCGGGCTTCCGCAGCGATCATTTTCCTGCGGCCCAGTTTGTTCGCGCGTTTCAGCAACGTCTGACGCACTCGCAAACTCGCCTGGTAAGTAAGTGATCGTCTGAGTCATAACAATACCGTTGCAGTTAGGCGGTCCGAAATGGATGTTCAGAAAATCGAACACGTCGCTCAGCACGGCAATGCCCTTGTCGATGCCTTCACTCACTTGCAATCCGATCTGGGCGCCTTCCTTCGGTCTTCCGTAAAACAGGCCGATGGCTGCGCCGATGATCGGTGCCGCGATATCGATGATCTTGTTCGTTACTTTGACGGCTTCCCGACCCTGATCTTCGATCAGCGACGATCCAAGGTTCGTTAGCGTCAGCATGACGATGACCACATCTGTATCTTGAACGAAAAACGCGTCGCTTTTGAACGGGCCTGCAATCGTGTTTCCGGTTTTGATATTCCGTTCGATGTTGATGATTGTCGGCGGCAGTGGGCGCGGGTCTGATTTCGCCGCCGCGTTGCCAATTGACACGGCAATCGACAGCCAATCGCTGTCGCTGTGGTCATTGTCTGATTTCTGCTCGAGGATATCGAATGAATCGGCGCTAAAGCGATAGAGTCGCAACCCCTCACTGATCGGGGGCAAGAGCACGAAGAATTTAGGTGTGACTCCCATTGCGGCAGCGACGACATCGAACGTGCTCAGACCTTGAAGCTTGGAACCGATCTTCAGATACTTGTCGGCTTCCACGATTGCCGTGTTTCGCTGGTCGTCAATGCTCATGCCTCGGAGCGTCGTATCGTCCCTGATTCCGTTGATCTTGAAAAAGACAAGCGCTGCGCCTGCTCCTGCGAGTTCAAAATCGTTCAATCCTTGCAAGACGGCTGCTGACGTGTTGCTGTGTTTGCTGATCTCTATGATCAGCGTGTTTCGCTGGTCATCCGAGGTCATTTTCAGGAGGTCGGCAAATCGTCGAAATTGCCCGATCAAGAGAACGCCCTGGACAAGTGCTGGTTGCGAAAGTGCATCGGGCAGGTTGGCACCCATCGCAAGCACGGCAAGCTGCGTATTGGTCATGCCCTGAAGCTCCGGCATCACCTGGCCCCGCGCTAACTCGACGATCAGGATGTTGCGCTGATCATCGGACGCGATGGTCTTTAACTGCGCTTTGGTTCGGCTGCCGCCGACCAGAAGCACCACCAAAACTGCGCCGGCACCTGCAAGGTCTTCGTCGTTGAGGGACCGAAAGTGGTCGATCGGTTCGTGGGTGTGATCGACCATAACACTGATAAGTGCTTGGCGCTGTTGCGCAGGCACCATGCCGACCAACTGCCCATGCGTCAGAAAACGCCCCGCCATCAGGACGCCGCGGATGATTGTCATAACACAGGTTCCCAGATGGAATGCAAAGGCAAGAATATTGCCGTTCTATCGGGGGGAAGAACTGGCTGTGCAGATTTCGGTCGCGTGATATTCATAAGTATCTCCATTGAAGACGTGTCAGCCGTTCACAATGCAGTGACAGCTCGATCAATTTCACGACCCGGAGATAATATTTAATTGTTTGTTGAGCCAAGTTAATCGCCGGTCTTTACGGCATGACTCGAAGATATGAGTAGCGATAAATAAAATCGTTTCGACTGTAATGCGGTACAACTACCAGAATGCGCGCCAAAGCGTTCAAACTCGGTCAGTGGCAGCAACTCTGGTGGCCTTTGGTTTATAGATCGGCAGTCGAGGCCGCGCGACCCTATCGCCGCGTTCGACGCTGATGAAAGGCTGGCCGCTTCTGACGGACGGTCCTTAGCATGGAAACGTCACCCGCAGCCGTCGTTCTCAGCCATTCGTCTCCAGATCACGCTGCCAGAAACCCCCCATCGACCGGGTAAACGCCCCCGGTGCAATAGCGCGCTTCGTCGCTCGCCAGAAACGCCACCACATCCGCCACCTCGGCGTTCGTGCCGTAGCGGCCCATTGCGATCAGGCTGCTGAAGCCGGCGCGGGCGAGGCTCGGGTCGCCGGGTGAGGCTTGTGCCTCGATCGATTGCATCATGGCGTTATCGATGGGGGCAGGGGCCACCGAGTTGACGCGGACGCCCGCCTTCGCGAATTCGAGCGCGGCGACTTTGACCAGCCCGTTGATTGCATGTTTGCTCGCGGCATAGGCACCAAGGCCTGCAACGCCGACGCTGCCTGCCACCGACGATGTGCAGATGATCGATCCGCCGCCGCGTTCGATCATCGCAGGTGCTGCGTGCTTGATGGCGAGCCAGGTGCCGCGGATGTTGACCGTCTGCACCTCATCGAACTCCGTAACGCTGATCGCGGTCAGCGGGGCGATGCTGCCTTCGGCTCCGGCATTGGCGAACAGGATATCGACACCGCCAAAGCGCGCCTTGGCGGCTTCGATCAACGCGATCACGTCTGCCTCCTCGGCCGGATTGCCGACGCAGGTTGCGATGCGATCGTCGGC
>JANOQL010000250.1:0-2950 GCA_031414835.1 Sphingomonadales bacterium
CTTGGCGTCGATGATCAGCGATTTGCCGCCAGGCACGCGAATGATGACATCGGGGCGCAACCGCCCCTCGCTGCCTTCGACGCTCACCTCGGTCTGGAAATCGGCGTGTTCGGAAAGCCCGCACGATTCGAGCACGTTGCGCAGTTGCTGCTCGCCCCAGCGCCCGCGTGCCTTGGGGGCATTGCGCAGCGAATTGCCAAGCCGCGCCGCTTCGGTGCGCACGCTTTCGTTTGAAACGCGCATCGATTCCATCAGGCCGTGCAGATTGCCAAACGCTTCGACGCGATCTTTTTCGACTTTGCCAACCGCCTCTTCATATTGCTTGAGCCGGTCATGCACGGGCTGGATCAGCGCCTTGATCCCCTGCCCTGTCGATTCCTCGGCCTGCTTGAACCGGGCATCGGCGCGTTCGAGGAACTGGCGTTGCGCGGCATCGAGCAGTTTCCCGCCAACCTCGCTGAACTGCGCCGTCAACGCGTCCTTGGCCTCCTGTAACCCTGCCAATTGCGCTGCGAACCCTTCATCGCGCGCGGCGACATCGGCTTCGATCCTGGCAAGCGCGATCTTCGCTTCGTCACGTTCTGCCCGAAACAGGTCGCGATCTCCGGCCGCCTGCGCGAGATCGGCAATCGCGGTCTTGAACTGTTCCCGCGCGCCATCGCGCTCTGCCAGCAGCGTTGCGCCCGAACGCCCCCCGAACAACCAGCCGATCAAGCCGCCTGCTGCCAGCGCGCACAGTCCAACGATCACGAGTGTCAAATCCATTGCGGGAACATAGCTTGAACAGCGCGCTGCGCAACCCAGTTTGTCAGGCCTTGGCCCACTCGCTCCGCCGATACCCCATTGCGTGAAGCAGCACGCTAAGATCGCCATAGCGCACTGCCGCGTCGGCAGCGGCGATTGTTTTCGGCTTGGCGTGATAGGCCACACCCAGCCCCGCTGCTTCAATCATAGCAATATCGTTGGCGCCATCGCCCACCGCCATTGCTTCATCGGTGCCCAGACCCCGTTCGGTGAGCGTTGCGAGCAGCGTCTCGCGCTTGGTGTCTGCCCCGACAATTGCACCTACCAGCGTTCCATCGAGCCTATCGCCGCTGCGCCCAAGGGCATTGGCAACCACCCGATCGAACCCGATCTGGCGACCGACAGGGTTGGCAAAGTCGAGGAACCCGCCGGAAACCAGCACCGCAAGGCCGCCATGCGCGCGGACCGTGCGGATCAGCGCCTTGGCACCCGGCATGATGCGGACGCGTTCGGCAAGACATTCCGAAATCGTCGCCACAGGCAATCCTTCGAGCAAAGCGACACGCTGCCGCAGGGCGGGTTCGAAAGCGATCTCCCCCCGCATCGCGACTTCGGTGATTGCGGCGATTTGCGGCTTGATTCCGGCATAATCGGCAAGCTCGTCGATGCACTCGACAGTGATCATCGTCGAATCCATATCGGCAACGATCAAGGAGCGTCGCCGCATAGCGCTGGGCTGAACGATTACGTCGATCCGGCCCGGCATCGCCTCAAGCACCTCTCGCGCCGCCACTGGATCGCCCGAAAATGCGATGTCGGCAGCACTAAATTGTTCGACCCATGCAGAGGTCAGTGCGTCGCATCCGCCGCCTGCCAGCATGTCGAGCGCCGCCGAAATATCGCCTGAATCGAGCACGTTTTCTGCTACGAGCGTCGCAATGAACACAAGGAAGCCTCCGCTGGTGGTGATTGCCGGACCGACAGCGAGCGGCAAGTCGTCGCTGGCGATGGCGCTGTCAAGACTGATGCCGGTGACCATCGTCAATGCCGATGCCAGCCAGCTTTATCGCGATTTGCGGGTCGTGACAGCACGGCCTTCTCGAGAAGATGAGGCGGAGGTGCCGCACCGGCTGTTCGGCATTCTTGACGGATCCGAAGCGGCATCGGCGGCGGGGTGGGCCGAAAAAGCGATAGCTGCCATCGCAGACGTGCACGCGGCACAACGATTGCCCGTCCTTGTTGGGGGCACAGGCCTTTACATTCGCACCCTGCTCGACGGCATCGCGCCCGTTCCGCCAATCGATGAGGCCGTACGCGCTGCGGTTCGGAGCTTCACACCTGCTGAAACCCGGAAAAGGCTTGAGCACCACGATCCTGACGCGGCCGCGCGACTTGGGGCCAATGACCGGGCAAGAAATGCCCGCGCACTTGAGGTCATTCTCTCGACTGGGCGTCCGCTGGCGGCATGGCAGCAGGGGCGCGTCGGCGGGATTGGCGACGATGTCGATGTGACTGGCATCGTGGTCTTACCCCCGCGAGAGTGGCTACGGCTAAGGTGCGATATGCGGTTTGAAGCGATGCTGGAAACCGGCGGAATAAACGAAGTCAGAACCCTCTTGTTGCGTGGCCTGCCCGCTACCGCACCCGTTATGAAGGCCATCGGGGTGCGCGAAATTGCGGCACTGCTCAGCGATCCTGCGGATCGGGTTGTGCAGATCGAGGCGGCTAAGGCGGCGACGCGGCAATATGCCAAGCGCCAGTACACATGGTTCCGAAATCAGCTGCCAGCGACTTGGGAGAGCGTAGAGGCGCAATTAGATAGCGATATTATCAAAGAAATCGCAATAAAGTTACGTCAAGAAGTGTTGACACGCTAATTTGTTACGCCTAGCGCGCTCGCCTTGCCAATCTCCTTGTGCGGTGCAACAGGCGCCGCCGAACCGACGTGAAGTGTGACTGCCATGCCAAAGGAACTTTCCGGAGCCGACATCTTGCTCGAGGCGCTGAGCGATCTCGGGGTCGAGGTTATTTTCGGCTACCCCGGCGGTGCGGTCCTTCCGATCTACGATGCGATCTTCAAGCAACAGCGGATCAAGCACATTCTCGTCCGCCACGAGCAGGCCGCGACGCACGCGGCGGAAGGCTACGCGCGTTCGACGGGCAAGCCAGGTGTGGTGCTCGTCACCTCCGGGCCCGGCGCGACCAA
>JANOQL010000251.1:0-3100 GCA_031414835.1 Sphingomonadales bacterium
TCCTATGTCCCCCAACGAGAAGGGCCGCCAAATTTGCGAACCCAGGCATGTCCGACAGCGAGGGGGGTGCCCCGCTGCGGTTATCGGGCTGGTCCCCTCCACAGGCCAACGAGATATCTTTGATCGACAGGCGCGTCATACGGCCTGCCTTTCGAACTGAAGCGCGGCACTTGCGAGCCGCTCCTGACTGACAGCGGCTTCGCCTGCCGCGCGCGCGCCGCGTTCGGCGGCGTCGCGGATGCGTTTGGCAGCTGAAATGCGCACCAGCACCGGCTGTGCCTCGACAAGTGCATCGAATTCCGATTTTGCGGCATCGTCCCACGCGATCGCGCGTTCGAACCGGGCGGGCGTGGCTTCGACAGCGTCCATTTGCGTGGACAAGGGCAGGATGTTGAACAGCGCATCGAACAGCGCGTTGCAAACCTCCTGCACCAGATACGTCGCCCCGGCGTAGCCCATGAATGGCGTGCCAGTGTGCCGCCGGATTGCCGCACCCGGGAAGCTCGCTGGGATATAGATGCAGCGCCCGCCAGCTTCGGCCGAATACATGCGTTCGTTATAACTGCCGAACAGCACCAGCGGCGGCGTGGTGTGGATCGCCTCGCGCACTGCCGCATTGTCAGGCTTGATCCCTGCCGAGCGGTTGAACGCGAAGTTGCACGGCAACCCCATATCGGATTCCAAGAAGTTGCGGATGCCGCGCGCATAGGTTTCAGTCGCGACGATGCCGAAGCTCGCGGTGCCGAAGAAATCCTGCGTCACCGACCGCCACAAATCCCAGAGCGGCTTGATCGTCGTGTGCTTTTCGCGCTCGATGAATGGTTCTGGATCGAGCCCTGTCAATTCGCCCAATGTGCGCAGGAACAATGTGGTCGATTCAAGCCCGATCGGTGCTTGCAGATAGGGCCGCTCCAATGCCTCGCACAGTCCGCGCCCGAATTCGCGATACATGCAGACATTGACGCTGGCATCGGCGAGTTTCTTGACGTCGGCGAGGTGCGATCCCAGCGGGAACGCCATGTTGACCTCGGCCCCGATGCCTTCGATCAGCCGCCGGATTTCGGCGAGATCGGATGGCATGTTGAAAGTGCCATACATTGGCCCGATGATGTTGACGCGGGGGCGTTCGCCCTCCTTCACCGCTTTGGGCGCTGGCACGCGCTTGGGGCCGAACTCGGTCCACAGCCACGTCAGCGCGCGGTCAGCCGATTGCCATTGATCTTCGTCGATCGTGCGCGGCAAGAAACGGACAATGTTGGTGCCTTCGGGCGTGACGCCGCCGCCGATCATTTCGGAAATGCTGCCCGTCACCACGACCGAAGGCAGATCGGGATCAAGCGTTTTCCACGCGCGCTTCATCGCGCCTTCGGTGCCGTCGCGGCCCAACTCCTGTTCGCCGAGGCCGGTTACGACAATCGGCAACTCATGCGGTGGCAGGCCATCGGTGTAATGCAACACGCTGGTCACTGGCAGGTTTTCGCAACCCACCGGGCCATCGATGATCACCTGCAACCCCTTGATCGCGGTGAACGCGTAAACCGCACCCCAATATCCGCCTGCCCTGTCATGATCGAGGATCAGGGTCATGCCACGCCCCCATTGCTGGAGACGATCATGACGAAACCGTCAAAAGCGTCGTGTTCGAGGATCAGGGTCATACGCCCACTGCCTCCGCCGCTTTTTCCTGCGCGATCCGCTTGGCGGCGAACTTGGCTTTGAATTGCGGGCGATCTTGCGGGGTTTCCTCCCACACGCCAGCGGTCGGCCCGGTGCCGACGCCTTCGAAAAATGCCTTCATCCGGTCGAACCGGTGCTGGTTGCCCAAAGCAGCGTTGATCACCGTTGCAAGGCTGCCTGCCCCTGCCACACCCATAAGTGGGCGCGCCGAGATCAGATTGGTGAAATAGAGCGCCGGAATCGCCTTCGCCTTGGCGTGCTGGACGACAGGCGTCGTGCCGATGGCGAGATCGGGGCCGAAACTTTCGACCGCTGCAATATCCTGTTCAAGGCTCGCGCGATACTGGACATGGACGCCGCGTGCGACCAGCCAGTCACGATCAGGATCGCTCCACACAGTGCGCGGTGCAGCGGTGCCGACATACGGCACTTCCGCGCCGCTTTCGATCAGCAACCGCGCGACGAGCAGTTCGGAGCCTTCATAGCCCGAAACGGTGATGCGGCCCTTGATCGGCATTGCGGCAAGCGCAGCACCGATGGCGGGCAGGAACTTGTTTTTGGCGGCATCGACTGCGCCTTGTGCAATCCCGCACGCCTTGCCGACCGAATCGAGCCAGGCGGCAGTGCCATCGACCCCGACCGGAGCCGATCCGATCACGGTGCGGCCAGCGGCTTCGAATTCGCGGACACTCGCGGTGTAAAACGGATGGATCGCCGCAACTGCGGCGCAATCGAGCGCGGCATACAGCTCACGCCATTCGCGCGTCGGCACGACGGGGCCAGCGGCAAGTCCGAGCGGCTCGAGCATCTGGCCGATGCCGACAGGATCGGCGGGAAACATTTCGCCAAGCAACGTCACCGTTGGCTTGTCATGGCGTTCTTTGGGAGCCGCAACCGGCCCGGCTTCGGCTTCCTTGCGTGCGTAGCTGAGCATGGCGCCCGCGAGCACGTCCTTCGCCTCGGCATGCGTTGGCACGCCAAACCCGGGGACATCGATCCCGATAATGCGGACGCCGTTGATTTCCTTGGGCAGCAGCTGGAGCGGCACACCCGAAGCCGTCGGCACACACAGATTGGTGACAACGATAGTGTCATACAGCGCCGGATCGGCCAATTCATGCACCGCGTCGCGGATGTCTTCGAACAGCTTGCCGGTGACGAGCGTTTCCGAGCTGAACGGCACATAACCCACCGAACGGCGCGCACCGTAGAAGTGCGAGGTAAACGTCAGCCCGTAAACGCAGCAGGCCGAACCTGACAGCACAGTCGCCGTGCGCCGCATCCGCAAGCCAACGCGGAGCGAGCCGAACGCGGGGCACATGCTCTGCGGCTGATCGTGCGGGCCTTGCGGATAATCGGTGGCGTAACGCTCGAGAATCTCGGACTTGCCCGCCGCCGATGCCGCCGCGTGCAACGTCTGCGC
>JANOQL010000252.1:0-5657 GCA_031414835.1 Sphingomonadales bacterium
GCTCTCGATCCCGGGAAGCCCGCCAATCCCCGACCCAATCGAACAGCCTGCGCGAAACCGCTCGGCCTCGCTCATCTCGGTCAGGCCTGCATCTTCGAGCGCCTGCCCCGCCGCATCGATGCCAAAAATGATGAACGGATCGACTTGCCGTTGCACCTTGTGATCGACCCGCAAATCGGGATCGAACCCCCATGGGTGGTCCTTGGGCTTCACCTCGCATGCGATGGTGCATTTCTGGTTCGAAGCATCGAAATGCGTGATCGGCCCCGCGCCCGATTTTCCCGCAATCAGATTGGCCCATGTCGTTTCGACATCGGCACCCAAAGGTGTGACAAGGCCCAGCCCGGTTACAACGACGCGGCGCATCGCATATTCTCCCTATCCCCGACGCAGAAACGGCCCCCAGCCGAAGCGTGGAAGCCGTCTGGCGCGAAGCTGCGCGCCATGGGGCCGGCAGACCGCCAGCCCTGTTGCATTCAGCCCTTGTTCGAATCAATGAACGCGATTGCATCAGCGACGGTCGCGATTTTTTCAGCCGCATCGTCAGGAATTTCGACGCCGAACTCTTCTTCGAAAGCCATCACCAGCTCAACAATATCGAGGCTGTCTGCCCCCAGATCGTCGATAAAGCTCGCCTCGGTGGTGACCTTGTCGGCCTCGACACCGAGATGCTCGACAACGATTTTCTTCACGCGGTCGGCAGTGTCGCTCATGTACGGTCCTTCTCGTTCATATAAGGGCAATAATGTGGCAAGCCCTAGAACGCCATATCGGGGCTGGCAAGAGGCAAGCACGACAGTTCACCCCGCACTGGCGAAGTCCTGTTCGGCGCGGCGGACAAGATCGCGCAGCTGGGTGTAAAGCCGCACCAGCGCTTTGGGATCGTCCCCGGCCTTCACCAGCCCTTGCGCGCGCAACACATTTTCCATGCCTTCGAACAATGCCGGACCCGCACCGCTTTCAGGGGAAGCGAACAGCCGGTCGATGACAGGATCGAGCCGGGTCAGATCGATTGACCGCGCCGCATAGACGCTGCGGAGCCGGTCGAGCACCATCAGCGCCGAGCCGCGTTGCATCGCCGCATCGGATTGTTCGCGCGTCCAGCCGAGCGTTGCGGCGCATTCGATGATCGCGCGCTCATACGCTGCCGCGCCAAGTTTGGCGGGATCGCTTTCCCCGCCAGCCAAATCGGCAATCAGCTTCCCGAGCCGCTCGCCAGCGTGTGCCCGCTGTTCGGCCGTCAGGGCGTCGATCGGGCAGGCAATCGGCTGTGCGGCTATTGGCTGTGCTGCCACCGCCGCTGCAAGGAATGCGGTGATCACAACATGGCCATCCCGCCGTTGATGTGCAGCGTCTGACCCGTGACATAGCTGGCCTCGCGGCTGGCGAGATAGACAGCACCTGCGCCAATGTCTTCGCCAGTTCCCAGAGCGCCCAATGGAATCCTCGTCAGCAGCGCCTCCTTCTGCGCATCGGGCAAACCATCGGTCATCGGTGACGTGATGAACCCTGGCGCGATGCAATTGACGGTGATGTTCCGGCTCGCCAGTTCCTGCGCGAGTGCTTTGGACATCGCGGTCAGCCCGCCCTTCGACGCGGCATAATTCGCCTGCCCCGGGTTACCCGTGGTGCCGACAACGCTGGTCACGGTGATGATCCGCCCGAACCGCGCCTTCATCATCGGCTTGGCAGCGGCACGGCACAGCCGGAATGCGGCCTCGAGGTTGATCCGGATGACATCGGCCCAGTCCTCATCCTTCATCCGGAGGATCAGACCATCGCGGGTGACACCGGCATTGTTGACGAGAATATCGAGCTTCCCGCCCAGCGCCTCGATGGCAGACGGCACCAATGCCTCAACCGATGCGGCATCGCCAAGATTGCACGGCAGGATCGGGCAATCCCCGCCAATCTCCGCGGCAACACCGCGCAAAGCCTCCTCACGCGTCCCCGAAAGCGCAACAATCGCCCCCTGTGCGGCAAGCGCCTTGGCCACTGCCGACCCGATACCGCCAGAGGCACCTGTGACGAGCGCAGTCATTCCTGTGAGATCGAACATGTGCAACCTTTCAGACTTCGGAGGGGTTCATATCGTCGCGTTCGCGCAGAGACGCAGAGGTCGCAAAGGGCACAGAGGCAGTGTGACCGTTCACAAGCCGCTTCAGTCCCTTAAGTAAGGTCGGTTCGCCAAAGTTGATCAGAAGACCAAGTGGCTTTTTGGCCAATCGAAGGTAGGTCAGCAATTGCTTCGCATGCGAAGCATGAAGTTTTTCAATCGACTTGATCTCGATCACAACTTCGTTCTCGATGAGCAAATCTATTTTGAATGCACGGGGGAGATTCAGTCCGGCGTAGTCGACGTCAATTGGCACCTGACGTTCCGCACGATAGCCAAGATCACGCAGCATCTTTTCCAGAACAACCTCGTAAACGCCCTCAAGCATCCCCGGCCCAAGATCGCGATGAATCTGCATTGCAACGCCGATAACATCGTGACTGATTTCGTCGATAGCCTTCAATGTCTCTGCGCCCTTTGCGAACTCTGCGCCTCTGCGCGAACCAACTCTTCTTCACTTCTGCGCGAATCTCACAACGAAGCCAACAGCGCTTCGATGTCGTCCATGCTCACCACACTCATCGCCACAGCGTCGGGCGATGTGCGCTTGACCATCGGCCCCACCACTTTCCCGCCAAACTCGACAAACTCATGGCACCCGCCGTCGAACATCGCCGCGACCGACTCCCTCCAGCGCACCCGGCCTGTCACCTGTTCGACCAGCAGCCGCCGGATCGTGTCGGGATCGGCCACCGCCGCCGCCGTTACATTGGCGTAGACCGGCACCAGCGGTGCATCGATCCGCGCCGCGCCCAGAGCCTTGGCCATCGCGTCGGCGGCGGGCTGCATCAGCGGGCAATGGAACGGCGCAGACACGCTCAGCATCATACCGCGCTTGATCCCGTGATCCTTCACAGCAGCGACCGCACGTTCGATCGCGGCGGTGTGGCCCGAGATCACGATCTGCCCCGGCGCATTGTCATTGGCAATCACACACACCTCACCGTCAGCCGCCGCATCGGCAAGCGCCTGTGCCTGATCGATATCGGCCCCGAGCAACGCCGCCATCGCCCCCTCACCGACCGGCACCGCCGCCTGCATCGCCTGCCCCCGCGTCCGCAGAAGCCGCGCTGTCGTCCCCAAATCGAGCGCGCCCGCCGCACACAAGGCGCTATACTCCCCCAGCGAATGCCCCGCGACCGCAACGCACTTTTCAACCAGCCGCACCCCGCCTTCGATTTCGAGCACGCGCAACGTCGCAATCGCATTCGCCATGATCGCAGGCTGCGCATTCTCGGTCAGCGACAGTTCGTCCTCAGGCCCATCGGCCATCAGCTTGAACAGATGCTGCCCCAGCGCATCATCGACTTCCTGAAACACTTCGCGCGCGACCGCCGAAGCTGCCGCCAGCGCCTTGCCCATGCCAACCGCCTGGCTCCCCTGCCCCGGGAAAAGTAATGCGCGTGCCATATCTGCCTCCTGATCTGTGGCGCGCGCTTTACGCCTGGAGGTGTGGAGCGCAACCCGCTCTCCTTTTTCCCCTCCCGCCTGCGGGAGGGGTTAGGGGTGGGTAATTCCGACACACCGAGACTTGTGACTGGCCCACCCCCGGCCCCTCCCGCCTGCGGGAGGGGAGAAACCGAAGCGCCCTCGCACACGCGGTAGGGGAGAAAAGGGGAACCCGCTTGACCGCGAGCCTCGACTGGGCAAGCTAGCGCCATGCACAAACTCATCACCCTGCTCGCCGCTGCAATAGCAACCCCCGCCGCCGCCAACTGGGCCGATCAAGCCAAGGAAGCCACCGCGACCTTTAAGGATTTCGCCTTCACCAGCGGTGAAACCCTCCCCGAATTGCGGATCAACTACACAACACTTGGCACCCCGCGCCGCAACGCGAAGGGGGAGATCGATAATGCCGTTCTCGTCCTCCACGGCACCGGCGGATCGGGCCGCAGCTTCCTCGTCCCGCAATTCGCCGACGAACTTTACGGCCCCGGCGCGCCGTTCGACATCACCAAGATGTTCGTGATCCTCCCCGACGGGATCGGTCATGGCAAATCATCGAAGCCCTCGGATGGCCTCCGCATGGCGTTCCCCAAATATGATTATGATGACATGGTGAAGGCGCAGCACTTGCTCGTTACCAAAACGCTCGGCATCAAGAACCTCCAGGTTATCCTCGGCACTTCGATGGGCTGCATGCACGCGTTCGTGTGGGGCACAGCATACCCCGGCGTCGCCAAGCGCCTCGCGCCGTTCGCGTGTCAGCCCGTCACGATCGCGGGCCGCAACCGGATGTGGCGCAAAATGTCGATCGACGCGATCATGGCCGATCCGCTTTGGAATGGCGGCAATTACACCGAATTTCCCGCGCAAGGGATGCGGACGATGATGGTTCTCTCGATCCTCGCCGGCGGCAGTGCCAGCGCACTACAGTCGCAATTCCCGACACGCGAGGGCGCTGAAACCGCACTCAAGGCCGCGCTCGCCAACCAGACCGGCCGCAAAACCGACCCCAATGACGCGATCTACTGGTATGACAGCAGCCGCAACTACAACCCCGCCCCGATGCTGTCGAAGATCACCGTGCCTGTCCTCTGGATCAATTCCGCCGACGATTTCATCAACCCGCCCGAACTCGGAATCGCGGAACGCGAAGTGACCAAAATGCCGCGCGCCAAGTTCATCATGATCGCGGCGAGCCCGGAAACCAAGGGACATGGGACGCACACCTGGGCGAAATTCTGGAAGGCGGATCTGGTGCGGTTGATGGGGGAGTGAGGTGATCCTACATGTTTTGGATCAATTCTTTTATTGCCACATTGAGGACGCGTTCTCGCCAAATGACGAACCTCTCAAGTAACTTATGAACGTCCTCGTTGTAGAAGAATACAAAGCCTTCTTCTGACAATGGGACTATCATTGACTTGATATGATCCTCTTCATCGGTGTCTCGAAGATCGAGGAATGGTGCACATATAAGGCTGCCGTTAAATGGCTTTCCGATTCCGTGAAAAGAAAAAACGATCTTTGCCCGTCGATACCAAAATATGTTGAGGGAAACCCAGCTTCGATATTCCGCAAAATCCGCAAAATAGTGTAAGTTGAATTTCGCGTTCTCAAATATCTGAGCCCTAAAATAGTGTTCTGTGTCATCATTCGCTAGATTTAGTATTACGCTAGCTGAGGGATCGACTCTCTTAAATGAACTTTGTAACGAAGGTCGCAATCCATCGAGCCTAGCAATCACCGAATTTTGCAATTCTACTGCATGGTCAAACACGCCACGGAGCCTATCGAGTTTGTCCTTGGCAACTTTATCTGCAGCCCTAGCCAAAGAGTTCAAAGCCGAATTAACGTCATCTTGAACAAATATTGCTTCTGAAATCGACGTCGCTTTTCGGAATTGGATTGCCTGCAATTTCGCAATAAGATCGACGAGAGGTTTCAAGTCATCCAGATCTGCGGACTCGAGTGCATCCAGATAAGCGATTTTATCATCGCGAGTGACAACAAGCGGGAAAAGCCCGTCTTTCACCAAAACAAGAGATGCAATCGCTCTCGCTACTCTCCCGTTTCCGTCTTGAAACGGATGGATCTG
>JANOQL010000253.1:0-2477 GCA_031414835.1 Sphingomonadales bacterium
AGCGAGTGCATAACTCGTCATACTCGAAACCACATTGGATCGGCGCGCTTGGTAACTTGCGATGAACAGCAAAGTCCGTGAGGCGACAGACACGTCTGCCAGTGACCCAATATCAAGCAGCTATGCACGGGTTCAAGCGTCAAAACTTACACAAATTCTTACACATGTTTCAGCAGTACGCGACAATACTGCTTTATTACAAAGACTTAGATGAGACGCGCCCCACTCAAAATCCGGTTCCGCAAGGAGTGTGGGTTCGATTCCCACCGCCCGCACCATGTTGGCAAATCGAAAGCGTCGCTTTCGATTGATCGATGTTGCGTAATGGTCGCGGGCGTGGCTCGGGCGAGCCTTAACCCTTGCCGCGCATCATTTCGATCGCGTCGCGGCCGAACTGGGCGATCAAGTCTCCGATTTCGCGGGCCTGATCGACTGAGCGTTTGCCCTGCTCCTTGACGTAATCGCCTTGCACTTTGGCGATCCCGCTTAAAGATCCGGCAGATGCTGCGGCGCGCATCGCGGCGAACGCGGCTTTGGTGTTGGCTTCGGTCTGGTCGATCACCGCCATGTTGATCTTGCCCGCGTTGCTCGCCGCCTTCGATGCAACCTCGCGCGCGGTTTCGCCCGCCGATGCCAGCTGTTCGGCGGCGCGTTTGGCGGTGGTCTTTGCCGTTTCGGCGGCGGCTTTGGCGGCCTTGGTCACTTTTTCAGTGGTGTCGGGCTTGCCAGTTCTAGATTGGGCGGTCTTCTTGTCCTTGGCCATCAGGCAGCTTCCTTCTTTTTCGCTTTGGGCGTGGCCTTTGCAGGCTTGGTTTTGGGCGTTGGTTTCGTTTGGAGTTTGGCCGGTGTCGTCTTAGGCGCGGGTTTCACCTTTGCCTTCGCAACAGATTTGGCAGGCTTTGCGGGTTTTTCAACCTTTGGCTTTGGTGTGGCAACAGGCGCCCCCTGCGTTGCGGCGAACAGCTCGTCATAACTTTTGCGTAAGGCCGCCGCATAGGCTTCGGGATCGGGCATCATCGCGCGATCGGCGGTGAAGCTGATCGCGATTTCATCGGCATAGGAATAAATCGCGTTGATCAGCCCCATCCCGTCGAACACCGGCCCAGTCCCCATCATCTTGACCATCTTCGCGCCGGCAAAATAAAGCGGGACACGCGGGCCGGGGACGTTGGTCGCGACGCAGTTGAACACCGGCGAGTGCATGTTGGCGATGCCGAGCCGGGTGTAGAGCCGCGTGCCGAGCCCGGTGAGCGCTGCGGGCATCAACTGGCTGTAATCGGTCAGCGTTCGCGCGCCGACCGCGTTGGTCAGCGCCTTGGAATTGAGCGTCTGCTGATGGACGAATTTCAGCCGCGCGACAGGATCGGCAATGTGCGTGCCCATCGGCACCGTCATCGCCGAAACGAGATTGCCCATCGCTTCCTTTTCGCCTTCGGCACGCACCGAAATCGGCGCCATGCACGTCATGCTTTCAACAGGAAGCTCATCGCGGCCTTGCAAATAGTGGCGCAACCCGCCGCCGATGATCGTCAGGATCGCATCGTTGACCGTCGCGCCTTCAATCGACGATTTGATCGCGCGGACCCCGGCCATCGGCATCCCGACACCGTCGAAAACGCGGTGCGGGCCGACTTTGGTGTTGAAAATCGTCTTGGGCGCAGGCTTGGCATTGGCAAGGCTCAGATCGCCGCCCAAGAGTTCCTTCCCCAGCCGCGCCATGCCGGGAACCGAGCGCCACAGCGTTTCGGCAAAGCGCACTGGCTGGCGCACTGAGTTCACCCAAGTCCGAAACAGCAGTTCGGCAGTCGCAGGATCGTTGTCGGCTTTCCACGGTGCCACAGGCTCCGTGCTGACAGGCAGCGCTTCGGTATCGTGGACCGCCGATGACAGCTCGACGCCTGACATCCCGTCGATCGCGGCATGATGCACTTTGGCGACGAGCGCGAAGCTGCCGGGGGGAATGCCGGGGATATTGTCGAGGCCTTCGACAATGATGAATTCCCACAACGGCTTGCCAAGATCGAGCGGGCGGGCGTGAAGCCGCGCGACCTGAATGCACAATTGCCGCCAGTCGCCGGGCTTGGGCAGCGCGATATGGCGAACGTGGAATTCAATATCGAAATCGCCATCCTCGACCCAATAGGGGTGATCGAGATCGAACGGCACGCGGACGAGCTTCTGTCGGAAACTGCGCGCTTTGTGGAGGCGGCTTTCGACATGGCGCAGGATGTCCTTGAACCGCACGAACCCGCCCGGAGCCGTCGATGGATCGTAAATCCCGACCGACCCGATGTGCATCGGCGTGTTCTGCGTATCGAGATAAACGAAACTCGCGTCCTGCCCGCTCAACTGTTCCATATGTTGTCCTCCCCGTATCAAACTCCCCTCCCTTCCAAGGGAGAGGTTGGGGGTGGGTCAGTTGCAAGGCTCGCCGAAGCTCGCACCCACCCCTTGCCCCTCCCTTCGAAGGGAGGGGT
>JANOQL010000254.1:0-2190 GCA_031414835.1 Sphingomonadales bacterium
GCTGCGCGCGCGGGTGGCGTCACTGCGCGCCGCGATGCCCGACGGGCTTGCTATTCACTATGCGATGAAGGCCAATCCGTATCATCCGCTGCTGATGCTGATGGCCGAACTCACCGACGGGATCGACATTGCCTCGGGCGGCGAACTCGACATGGCGCAACAGGCAGGCGCGCAGCACATTTCGTTTGCTGGCCCCGGCAAGCGCGACCGCGAACTCGCCAAGGCCATCGCAGCAGGGATCACGATCAACCTTGAATCCGAAGGCGAGGCGGCGCGCGCGCTGGCGCTGGCCGGCGAACTGGGGCGGACGCCCAAGCTCGCAGTGCGCGTCAATCCCGATTTCGATCTCAAGGGATCGGGGATGCGAATGGGCGGCGGGGCCAAGCCGTTCGGGATCGATGCAGCTCGCGTGCCAGCGCTCGTCAAATCGCTGATCGCGGCAGGTGCCGATTGGCGCGGGTTTCACATCTTTGCCGGATCGCAGGCGCTCGATGCGGACGCGATTGCCGAAACCCAAGCGCAAACCGTGGCACTGGCGGGTGCGCTCGCCGATGCAGTGGGAGCCACGCCGCCGCTGGTCAATCTGGGCGGAGGGTTCGGGGTGCCGTATTTCCCCAAGGACGAACCGGTCGATATTGTCCGCGTCGGGCAGCGGCTCGGTGAGAGCCTCGATGCGCGCACGTCGAGCCTTGCCGAGAGCCGCTTTGCCATCGAACTCGGGCGCTGGCTGGTCGCAGAAGCTGGCGTTTATCTCTGCCGCGTCATCGATCGCAAAATCAGTCATGGCGAAACCTATCTTGTGACAGATGGCGGGCTGCATCATCAGCTGGCGGCGTCGGGCAATTTCGGCACGGTTGTTCGCCGGAACTACCCGATTGCCGTGGCCAGCCGGTTCGGTGCCACAGCAGACGAGTGCGTCAGTGTGGTGGGTTGCCTCTGCACGCCGCTCGACAGGCTGGGCGATCAGGTGATGCTGCCGAAAGCGGAGGTTGGCGATCTGATCGCGATTTTCATGGCAGGCGCCTATGGCGCTTCGGCCAGTCCGCAGGCGTTCCTTGGCCATCCTTCGGCAGGCGAAATGTTGGTTAACGAATGACCGATTTCCGTCAATCCTAACATTATGTTCACCTCTCCGACCCATATCTTGCGCGATTAACCGCATCTGTATTGCCGCCATTCACGGTGGTTATGGCAGAGCGCTGTGTATCGTTTGGTGAAGGTGACAGGTTATGGGTGTGGGTGCGAAGTCGCGGGTGTTGATGGGGGTCAGCCTTGCGGCTGTTGCGCTCACGGGGTGTGCAAGCGGCGGCAATGCGCCTGAATTGCCGCCTGCGCGCTTTGTCGCCAATCAGGAAGGGCCGGGCGAGGAATATATCATCGGCCCGCTCGATCAGCTGACGATCTTCGTCTGGCGCAATCCCGAACTCGGCGCGAAGGTGCAGGTGCGGCCCGATGGCCGGATCACGACGCCGTTGATCGAGGATATGCCGGCCGTCGGCAAGACGCCAACTATGCTGGCGCAGGACATCAAGATGCAGTTGAGCGAATTCATCCGCGAACCGCTGGTTTCGGTGATTGTCGACAATTTCTCAGGGACGTTCTCGCAGCAAATCCGTGTTGTCGGCGCGACCGAAAAGCCCGCGTCGATCCCGTATCGCGCCAACATGACACTGCTCGATGCGATGATCGCGGTTGGCGGGCTTTCCGAATTCGCAGCTGGGAACAAGGCGCGGCTGGTGCGTGCCGATCGCAAGACCGGCAAGCAGGCGACCTATAACGTCAGGCTCGGCGATTTGCTGAAGCGCGGCGATTCGCAGGCCAACGTCCGGCTTGAACCAGGCGATGTGATCATCATCCCTGAATCGATGTTTTAAGGGTTCGGGCGGGGACGATGAACAGCATCTACGAAGAGTTCAGGGTTGCGCTGCACAGCGTCTGGCGGCGTCGCTGGCTGGCGCTGCTGGTCGCGTGGGGGGTGGCCTTGGTGGGCTGGCTCGTCGACAGCACCATCCCTAACCGCTATGAATCGAAGGCGAGTGTGTTCGTCCAAAACCAGTCGCTGTTGCCCGGCAAGATGGGCATCACCGAAAACGAACAGCGCGACGGGATCGAGAACATCACCCAGACGCTGACGGCTGCCGACAATCTCGAAAAAGTCGTGCGCCGCACCGATCTGGCGCAACTTGCCGC
>JANOQL010000255.1:0-2402 GCA_031414835.1 Sphingomonadales bacterium
GCGGCTGGACGCGCTCGTAGCCGAACAGTGCAATCGCATCGAGCATAGCGCGCACGAGCCGCGCCTGTGCGTCAGCCTCTGGCGGCAGGCGATCGCGGAAACCTGTGGGAAGGAGTGTCATCATCATGTCCGGGGTAAGGCCGCGCGCCTCCTGCTTCCCGCGCGGCGTCGCGTCAAGCCACTCGGCGACTAGCCGTCACGCATTGCGCGCCATCAGCCCGCCATCGACCGGGATGATCGCGCCGGTCAGGAACCCCGACGCGGGCAAGACACAGCCGAGCGTGATGTGTGCGACTTCTTCGGGATCGCCATAACGGCGCAGCGCGGTGCGCCGCCGGGCGTAGGTCTGCTTGTCGGCTTCAGGCAGGCCATCGGTCATGCCGGTGCGGATCGGGCCGGGGCAGATGCAGTTGACCGTGATGCCTTCTTTGCCGAGATCGACCGCCAGCCCCCGCGTCAGCCCGACGACGCCCGATTTGGCCGCGACATAGGGCGTATCGCCCGGCGTCGCCCCCAGCCCTTCGGTTGAAGCGATGTTGACGATCCTTGGCGCATCGCTCTGCCGCAGCCACGGCAGGCAGGTGCGGACCATCCGCTGATGCGCGGTCAGCAGGATGCCGATGGCGCGGTCCCAGGTGTCGTCATAATCGTCGCCCCCATCGAGCGGGCAGAAGGCGGAAACGCCAGCATTATTGATCAATATGTCGATCCCGCCGAAGTGCGCGGCAACATCACCCACCACGCGCGTGATGGCATCGGGATCGGAGACATCGAGCGCGAAGGCTTTGGCTGTCGCAAACCCGGCTGCCGCAATCTCCGCCACCACCGCATCGCATCCATCCTGCGACACATCGGTAACCGCGACATTGGCTCCCTCACGCGCAAAAAGATGCGCGGTCGCCCGCCCCATGCCCGAAGCGGCTCCGGTGATGACCGCGGTGCGCCCCGCGATCGAGCGGCTGAGGTGGCGATAGGGTGGCATTGTCACGGCTCCTCGTTAGCCAATCGCTCGGCAAGCTGGCTTGTTCGTCACGATGACGTAGCCTATGTTGCAACTGTTGCAACAACCGGAGTGGCCGCGATGGGTGTGATGTCGATCAGGGAATTCAATGCCAACACATCAAAGGCGTTTGCGCTGGTCGAAGCCGGAGAGACGATCAAGGTCACGAAAAAGGGGAAAGTGATCGCCCGCGTGATACCAGAGCGTGTGAACCACATGGACGATCCAGACTATCGAGCAAGGCATGAAAAAATGATGGCCTTGCTTCGCGAGGGACTGCCTGGGCTCAAAGGCCCGGCAACGTACGAGGAGCGTACCGGGCGTTGATAGCCTGCGATACGAACATCCTGATTTATGCGATCAGCCCAGAAGATGATCGCGGTCGGACTGCCGCAGCGCTCGACCTTCTGGATCGCCTCGGACCGATTCGCCCGATCCTCCCCCTCCAAGTCGTCGGCGAATATCTCAATGTTGCACGACGACGATCCGACATCGATCTTGCCGAAGCGTTGGCTCGGATCGAATTGATCATGAACGTTCACCAGTACGTCGCATCAACGGCAGAGGATTTCATCGACGCGGTAGAGATGTCTGCTCGTTTCAACCTCCAATATTTTGATGCGCTGATCCTGACCGCCGCCCGCCGCGCCGGGGCGACGATGCTGCTGAGCGAGGATATGCACGATGGGCTTGATGCGGGCGGGATCAGGGTGGTCAATCCGTTTGCCGCGCAGAACGCGGAAGCGATTGCAGCGGCGCTGGGTCAGGCAGCCTGACGAAGCGCATAAATCACAGGTGCAGCGCAGGCTCCAGCAAGGCTCACGCCTTCATTCACCACGAGATTCGGCTGCCGCTGGCTCGATGGTGAAACCCGCCACCGGGATTGCTTCAACATGACGATGATACATGTCGATCCGCACTTCGGTTTCAGTTTCGCCGCATCGGACTTTATAGAGATCGACGATGTAGCCGTAGATACCGGGGCCGACATTACCGCTGCGGTCAAAATCGGGCGCGGTGCCATTGGCGCAGCGGAGGCGGGCGAGATACGCTCGCTGGCCGGGAGGGCCATCGGCACGGACAGGGTTCTTGTCGCTGCCGAGCGGTTCGGTTGCGGCCTTGTCGATGGCCGCTTTCAGCTTTTCGCCTTTGAGCCCGTTTCCGCCCATTTCGGCCATCATCGCCGCAAGGTCATTGACCTCCTGCGCAGCGGCGGGAGCCGATGTTGCCAGTGCTGCGGCCACCAGAATCATACGCATAAAGACTCCCCTAATTATGCCGTTTCGAGCAATCGCTCCTCGGCGATCTTCTTTTTCCACACCAAGGGTGCTGACGTGTGGACATTCTCACCAGTCGAATCGACCGCCACAGTCACGGGGAAATCTGCCACTTCGAATTCGTA
>JANOQL010000256.1:0-1678 GCA_031414835.1 Sphingomonadales bacterium
ACGCTGGCATGCCTGATCCTTGAGACGACGGGGATGATTTCATAAGCCGTCAACGCGACTCCGCCGCTCACCACGAGCGAAGTCGAGAAACAGCGTCGAGCGCAGCCGAGAAGCGGCGGGGCGCTCCCCAAGTGTCTCGGCTGCGCTCGACACTGCCTCTCGACTTCGCTCGAGGTGAGCGGGCAAACGGAGACTAATTACAACCAGCCAGCTTCGCGATACCATTTCGCTGTCTCGCGAAGGCCTGTGACCGTCTCGATCTGCGGCACCCATAGCGCGGCGGGAGGCCGAGCGGCGGTATCGATCACCCAATCGGGATGGCAGATGTAAGCGGCGCGGTCGGCGGTGAGCTTGGCCTTGTCGCCCCGCAACACGCGGTCGATCTTCGCGCCGAGGCCGATAAGTGCTGGGGGCAAGGGAAGGAGAAGCGCCTTGCGGCCCAGCGCATCGGCGATGGCGCGGGCATAGTCGGTATGGCTCCAGCCGCGCTCACGCCCGTCATCGGCTTCGAAGATCGTGCCGGTCTGCCCACCGGGTTCGGCCAGCGCCATCAACAGCCGCGTCAGATCGTCGACATGGAGCAGCGACAAACGCCCGGCAGGCGGCAAGGGCATCACCCCCAGCCGCGCGGCCTTGAACAGATCGAGCTGATCGCGGTCTCCGGGGCCGAAGATCGCAGGCGGACGGATCATCACCCAGTCGAGCCCGCTGGCGCGAACCGCGTCCTCTGCCCCGGCTTTCGACCAGCCATAGTTCGACAGCCCCGGCTCGCGCGCGGCAAGCGACGAGACATGGACGAAGCGGGCAACGCCAACTGATTTGGCGGCATTGATCATGGCCTGCGTGCCTGCGATATTGGCGGCGGCAAAACCCGCCCGGTCGGATGCGTTCACCGCGCCTGCTATATGGATGATGGCATCGGCGTCTGACACAAGCGCAGCGAGGGCGGCGGGATCGCTCAGGTTGCCACTGATCCAGTTCAGACCGTTTTGCGCAGGCTGTGCCGACCGCGCGAGTGCCTTGACCTGCCATCCCGCCGCCAGTGCCAGATCGATAAACCGTTTCCCGACAAACCCCGTCCCGCCTGTCACGGCGAGCGTGCCGCTCACAGCAGCACCATCTGATCGCGATGGATCAGGCAGGCGCGCGGCGCATAGCCGAGGATCGCAGCGAGGGCATCGCTGCGCTTGCCCGCGATCAGCGCGGCATCACCGGCGTCATATTCGGCCAGTCCGCGCGCAATCGTGGATCCGTCTGGCCCGAGGATGTCGATCACATCGCCGCGCGCAAAGTTCCCGGCCACTGAAATAGCTCCAGCGGACAGCAGGCTGGCGCCCTTGGCCAGCGCCTTCGCGGCACCGGCATCGACGCTCACCGATCCGCGCACCTTGAGCCGCCCTGCGAGCCACGCCTTGCGCCCGGTGGCATTGCCCTCGGCGGCAAACACCGTTCCGCACCCACCGCCTGCCAGTCGTGCAAGCGGATGATCATGCTGACCCGAAACGATCACAAGCTCGGCCCCCGCGCTGGCGGCAATCCGCGCGGCTTCGAGCTTGGAGACCATCCCGCCCGATCCCATACCCGACGCCGAGCCTCGACCCGCCAGCGCCATGATCGCGGCATCGATCTTCGCCACCCGTTCGATCCGCGTGGCAGCGGGATCGGTCGCAGGATCGGC
>JANOQL010000257.1:0-10778 GCA_031414835.1 Sphingomonadales bacterium
GGGTTCCTGACCGGCGCGATCATCCCGGTCGATGGCGGGCTGATGGCGCGCAATGCGTGACGGCTAGTCGCCGAGTGGCTTGACGCGACGCCGCGCGGGAAGCAGGAGGCGCGCGGCCTAACCCCGGACATGATGATGACACTCCTTCCCACAGGTTTCCGCGATCGCCTGCCGCCAGAGGCTGACGCACAGGCGCGGCTCGTGCGCGCTATGCTCGATGCGATTGCACTGTTCGGCTACGAGCGCGTCCAGCCGCCGCTTGCTGAATTCGAAGCCGGTATGACCGGCAGCGGGCGCGACCGGTTGCGTTTCGTCGATCCGGTTTCGGGCGAAACGATGGCGGTGCGTGCTGACATTACCGGGCAGGTCGGGCGCATTGCGGCGAGCCGGATGGCACATCACCCGCGCCCGGTGCGGCTCTCTTATGCTGGGCCGGTCGTCAAGCTCAAGGCGTCGCAGCTTCGGCCCGAACGCGAGATGATGCAGGCGGGGGCCGAACTGATCGGATCGGACGGGGTAGCGGCCGCGAGCGAGATTGTCGCGGCTGCGATTGCCGCTTTGAAGGCGGCGGGCGTGGCAGGGATTACGCTCGATCTGACGATGCCCGATCTGGTCGATGTGCTGGTGACAGGTGGCGACGCCGAACGCCTTAGGGGACGGCTTGATGCTAAGGATGCCGCCGCAGTTCCGCCCGAGTTTGCGCCGCTGATCGCAGCAGCCGGGCCGTTCGAGACCGCGATTGCCCGCCTGCGCGGGTTCGACACTGCCAACCGGCTGACGCAGCGAATCGATGACATGGCGGCAATTGCCGAGACGCTGCCCAATGATATCGCGGTTACTCTCGACCCGACCGAGCGACACGGTTTCGAATATCAGACATGGTTCGGCTTTTCGCTGTTCGCCGCTGGCATTCAGGGGGAGATCGGGCGCGGCGGGGCTTACCGGATCGGCGATGAGGCCGCAGTCGGATTTTCGGTCTATGTCGATCCGCTGGTCGATGCCGGGCTGGCGCGGGGTAAACGGCGGCGGCTGTTCCTGCCTTCTGGCACTGACGCCACCACTGCCGCGCGGCTGCGATTGGAGGGCTGGGTCACCGTCGCGGCACTTGTTGCCAGTGACACCGCCGGGGCGCAAATCTGCACCCACATCTGGCGCGATGGGGTGGCGAAACCCGTTTGATCGGTGTCTTTGCTGTGGACGTGCGGCTTACACCCCAATATCAGGGGTGACGGCGAATCCCTGCGTGGCAATCCATTCCCGCGCAGAAAAAGGCCAACGGGTTTTGGCCCGGTTCGGATGGAATTTTCACATGGCAAATGTAACAGTGATCGGTGCCCAATGGGGCGACGAGGGCAAGGGCAAGATCGTCGACTGGCTGGCGAGCCGTGCCGATGTCGTCGTGCGGTTTCAGGGCGGGCATAATGCCGGGCACACGCTGGTTGTCGGCAATGAGGTTTACAAGCTCAGCCTGCTGCCGTCTGGCATTGTGCGCGGGACTTTGAGCGTGATCGGCAATGGCGTGGTGCTCGATCCATGGCATTTCCGCGATGAGGTTGCCAAGCTCACCGCGCAGGGCGTGTCGGTGACACCCGACAACCTGCACATTGCAGAAAATGCCGCGCTGATCCTGCCGTTCCACCGCGATCTCGATGGCTTGCGCGAAACTGCGGCAGGCGCGGGCAAGATTGGCACGACCGGGCGCGGCATCGGGCCTGCTTATGAGGACAAGGTTGGGCGGCGGGCGCTCCGTGTTTGCGATCTGGCGCACCTTGACGATCTCGAACCGCAGCTTGACCGCATCTGTGCGCATCACGATGCGCTGCTGGCAGGCTTCGGACGGCCGCCGATTGATCGCGCGCGGCTGATCGCCGATCTGCGCGGGATTGCCGATTATATCGCGCCATTTGCCAAGCCCGTTTGGGTCACGCTCAATCAGGCGAAGCGGCGCGGCGACAAGATATTGTTCGAAGGCGCGCAGGGCGTGCTGCTCGATGTCGATCACGGCACCTATCCGTTCGTCACGAGTTCTAACACGATTGCGGGCACCGCATCGGGCGGATCGGGGCTAGGGCCATCGTCTGTTGGCTTCGTGCTGGGGATCGTCAAGGCGTATACCACGCGCGTTGGATCAGGGCCGTTCCCGACAGAGCTTGACGACGCCACCGGGCAAAGGCTTGGCGAGCGCGGGCATGAGTTCGGAACGGTTACGGGCCGCAAGCGCCGCTGCGGCTGGTTCGATGCTGTGCTGGTGCGGCAATCGGCAGCGGTCAGCGGGATCACCGGCATCGCGCTCACCAAGCTCGATGTGCTCGACGGCTTCGAGACCTTGCGGATTTGCACAGGCTACCGGATCGGCGACCGCGAGTATGACTATCTCCCGCCGCATTCAGCCGATCAGGCGCGCGCAGTGCCGGTGTATGAAGAAATGGACGGCTGGAGCGAATCGACCGCAGGTGCACGCAGCTGGGCGCAGCTTCCGGCGCAGGCGATCAAATATATCAAACGGATCGAGGAACTGATCGACTGCCCTGTCGCGCTGGTCAGCACCAGCCCGGAGCGCGAGGATACCATCCTCGTGCGCGATCCGTTTCTGGATTGACTGCGATAATATGCTATCATAAAGTGATTGCATGAACGCGAGGCATCGGCGGACGCTCGACGCGGTCTTTGCGCGGCCGACACCGTCTTCTGTAGACTGGGCTGCGATTGAATCGTTGCTGCTGGCGGCAGGGTGCAGGGTGATTGAAGGTCGCGGATCGCGAGTGCGGTTCGTCAAAGGCGAGATGGTCGAGACCTTCCACAGGCCGCATCCCGAAAAAGAGGCAAAGCAGTATCAGGTCCGTGCGGCGCGAGCGTTTCTCGAACGGTTGGGAGTAAAGCCATGAGCAATGTGCTTGAATATCGAGGCTATCGTGCGCGCGTTGAATTCGACGCGGGAGACGCGATCTTTTTCGGCCGCATTGCCGGTATCCGCGACGGGATTGGATTTCATGCCGATACCGTGACTGGATTGCAGGCGGCGTTTCGCGAAGCGGTCGATGACTATATCGAAACCTGCAACGCGATTGGCAAAACACCTGAGAAGCCGTTTTCGGGGAAAATGATGTTGCGCGTCGATCCCGCGATCCACGCGCGCTCGATTGAAGCGGCGGAACTTGCAGGCAAAAGCCTGAACCAATGGACCGAAGAGGTTTTGCGCCAGGCGACCTTGCGCTAGCCTAAACCAACGCCCCCAAAGCTGCCTCGAACAGCCGCCTCCCGTCGGCGCCGCCATGTTCGGGGCCGATCATCCGTTCGGGGTGCGGCATCATGCCCAGCACGTTGCCACTGTCGTTGAGGATGCCTGCAATGTCGCGTGCCGAACCGTTGACGGGTTCGGCATAGCGGAACGCGACGCGGCCTTCGCCTTCGATCCGGTCGAGTGTGGTGGCATCGGCGAAGTAATTGCCATCATGATGTGCGACCGGGATCACCACCTTTTCGCCAGCGCCATAGGCCGCCGTGAACAGCGACTGGCTGTTGGCGACAGTCAGCTTCACATCGCGGCAGACGAACGCGATGCCCGAATTGCGCATCAGTGCGCCGGGGAGGAGGCCGGCCTCGGTCAGCACCTGAAACCCGTTGCAGACACCCAGCACCGGAACACCGCGCGCTGCGGCGGCGACTACTGCCTGCATCACTGGAGACCGCGCCGCCATCGCGCCAGAGCGAAGGTAATCGCCATAGGAAAACCCGCCCGGCACCGCGATGAAATCCACGCCTTCGGGCAGTTCGGCTTCGCGATGCCACACCATGTGCGGATCGCGGCCCGAAACGTCGCGCAGTGCCACCGCCATGTCGCGATCGCAATTCGAACCGGGGAAGACGATGACGGCGGTTTTCATCTTAGCCTCGCTCGATCCGGAAATTCTCGATCACAATATTGGCGAGCAGCTTCTTGCACATCTCCTCGATCGTCGAATCGTCGATATCATCGGCCAGATCGAGCTCGATCAGCTTGCCGGCGCGGATATCGTTGATGCCGTCAAAGCCCAATCCCTCGAGCGCGTGGTGGATCGCCTTTCCCTGCGGGTCGAGGACACCGTTTTTAAGCGTGACGAAGACGCGGGCTTTCATATCAGCATGGCCTTCTGTTTGATCGGATATGCGAACACCCTATGGCGAGCCGGGTGCAACGGGGCAAGTTCATGTTTTCCTAACCTTATTTGGCCATAGGATAAAGCGGGGGTGAACCCGTCTTCCGGAGCTTCATACATGGTCCACTGGTTTGCTATTGCGATGTTTGTGGCGCTGTTCACCATTGGCGAGGATTATTTTCGCTGGGGTGGAAACAGCCTCGAAATCCAGACTGCATTGTTCGCGTCGTTCGTGTTCGGTGTGCTTGCATCCTATAGCCGCAGACGGGCCTAGCGCGTTTTGACATAGCTGCCGGGCGCGTCTTCAAGTGCGGGAAGCGCTCCGCCTCCGGGACGTCTTGCGCCATCAGCAACCACTAATGCGGCATCATGGCTTTCGATCCACAGCCGCCAATCGGGCCACCAGCTGCCTTTGGTTTCGGTCGCGCCCGCAATGAATTCCTCCAGCGTCGCTGCGCCGTCTTCATTGGTCCAATATTGATATTTCTGCGCAAGCGGCGGATTGACGACGCCGGCGATATGGCCTGACCCTGCCAGCACGAATTTGAGCGGCCCCGTAAAATGGTCGCGCAATTTCCACACACTGTCGGCAGGCGCGATGTGATCTTCGCGGCCCGCCTGAACATAGCTCGGGGTTTTCACTTGCGTCAGATCGATGGGAATGCCGAGTGCAGTCACAGCGCCGGGCTGGACCAGTTTGTTGTCGCGATACAGATCGCACAGATAGGCCATGTGCCATTTGGCGGGCAGATTGGTGACATCGCCATTCCAGTGGAGCAGATCGAACGCCGGATAATCTTCGCCCAGCAGCCAGTTTTTGACGACGGTCGACCAGATCAGATCCTTGCCGCGCAACATGTTGAACGTCAGCGCCAGATACCGCCCATCGACGATCCCGTCCTGCGCGATGCTTTCGACCATCTTGAGCTGGTTGTCGTCGATGAAATTGAGCAATTCGCCCCCGCGGCTGAAATCGACCTGCGCTGTGAAGAAGGTCGCGCTGATGACTTTGGCCGCTTCGCCCTTCGCCGCGAGGATCGCGAGCGTTGCGGCAAGCGTGGTGCCTGCCACGCAATAGCCGATCGTGTGGACGCCTTGCACATCGAGCAGACCGCGCACCGTATCGATCGCCTCAATCTGTGCGGAAATATAGTCGTCCCACATCACGTCCTTGATCGACGCATCAGCCGATTTCCACGACACGACAAACACCGTGACGCCCTGATCGACGCACCATTTGATGAAGCTTTTTTGTGCGGTAAGATCGAGGATATAGAAGCGGTTGATCCACGGCGGGAAGATGACGAGCGGGATGCTGAGCACGTCCGGCGTTGCGGGCGCGTATTGGATCAGCTGGTAGAGCGGCGTCTGGAACACAATTTTCCCGGGCGTAATCGCGATGTTGCGACCAAGTTCGAACGCGTCTGGATCGGTATGCGTCAGTTGGCCGCGCGTCAGATCGCCGACCATGTGCTGCATTCCGGCAACAAGGCTCGCGCCTTTGGTATCGACTGCCTTTTGCAACGCCACCGGGTTGGTGAAGGGCGAATTGGCGGGACTCATCGCTTCGACCAATGTCCGCATCGCAAATTCCATCTGCGCCCGTTGCGCCGGATCGATCCCCGGCATCGCTTCGACCGAGCGCATCATATTGGCAGACATCATCGCATAGCCCTGCCGCATCAGATCGAAGACAGGATGATCCCATTCGGGTGCGGAAAAGCGTTTGTCCTTGGGATCGACCGCATTGCGATTGGCAGAGGCGACAGGGGCAAGAAGCTGTCCCCAGCCATCGAGCATCGCCTTGTAGGCAGCCGACGGGTCAGCCCCGATTGCCGCAAAATCGGGCAAAGCAGGCGGTGCGGGATCGGGGGAATCGGCCATAGCACCAAATCTAGGCTGGCGCGTGCCGGAAGTGTAGGGGAAATGCAGATGGTGTCTGCCTGCATTGCCTGGCTTATTTCCTTCGCAGCTATTTGGGTGCAAGTTGCGTCGGCTGTGATGTGACTCTGGGCGTGGGCGTTCCATCGTCAATGACGTATAGGCAGGATAGTTGGCCACGTGGCTGGCCCGGCACACTTGCACAACCTGTGCCCCAGACGCTGATCGCATGGGTGTGCGTGGCGTAGCCATCGCCGAGCTGACCAAGCCTCGACTGGAGTGCGACCTGAGTAGTGGTGAGCTGACGAACCTGCTCGATGAGAATGTCAATCTGATCCCGGGCGTTAGCTGCGCTCGCGGCGGCGAAGTTTGCCCGGTCGCTCGCGCCTTTTACCTGTTCGATGAGTGTCGCGACGTTGGCTTCCAAAGCAGCAATGCGCTGCGGCGCTGGCAGCGATGATGACAGCGGTGGCGGGGGCGGCAGCGGCGCTGGTGCCGGGTCTTGAGCCAGGCCGGGGCCTGCCAGCATCACGAGAGCGATGACGATCGGCGAACGCCAGCGGAGGGCGCGGACGCGGTGTGCATCTGATTCGGCAAAGACAGCGGGGCGGCAGATGTCGGCATATCTGGTCATGAAGAAGCTCCTTTGAAGAATCTTACAGGCGCCCCCGAACAAAATGCCACACGCGCTGCATTGGGTGGTGCCGCCTGTCACACCAACGCCGCTCATCATGGATGCGCCCGGGCAAGACCGTCTCGCAGCGGTCGGCAACTGCGGTCAGATCTGGATCACGTGCCGCGATGCTTTGTGGCCGCACGTCCGACGCGACGGTCCTTCACCAAAATCTGCTGCACCAAAGTCGAGGTAAGAATTGACACAAGAGCTTCCGTCCACCCCTTTGTATCCGGGGCAGTGACAAAACTCGTCCTGCCGTGGGGGCGGCAACCGCGCACCGCAACGCGATACGAAAGGAGACGCATCGGGCTCGAATTCAATCCCCGCATCTTTGGCAATCTGGCTCGCCTGTTCGTACGCCTGAATGATCCCATAAGCCGCACGCTCGATGGCATCGGCTTGGTCTTCGGTCAGATTGTCCGGAATGCGAATTTGGGACATGCGCTGCTCCTCGACTCGAGTCTGCTCCCCTGCATGCGAATGCTAACACGGATTAGGCCGTGAAACGCTCGCTTTTTCAGACAGTTCGTTCAAAAACCGGGATCGCTGCCAGCGCGCAGACATGGTATAAAATCGCTACGCTAACCCGCCGGACAGGAGGTTGAGATCATGCGCGCATGGACGCTTTTGCAATTCCGCTGGCTTGCCCTCTTTCTGATCACCGGTCCTGCGATTGCGCAACCAGATGCCGGTCGCCGGAAACTGGCGAATGATAATCTGGTCTGTCTTGATCGTTGCGATGCCGGCTTTGCGCAATGTCTTGGCCCGGTGCTGCCTGATGGGCCGTTAACGCCGATCCCCGACCGGCGCGGCGGCACTGTGCCGACACCGCCGCCGTACGAACAATGCCTGCTTGATCGCGACATTTGCGTGGCCGAATGCCAGACGCTGTTCGCAAGGGATCGCAAGCGTATTGCGCCACCGCCACCGCGATAGTTGCAGGTTCGATATCTACATCGCCCCTTCGCTCGTCCGGCCCGAAACGCTCTCATACAGATCCGTGCCCCAATCCTGCTTCGCGCCGCCGAACAGCACTTCGGGCGGAACGATTTCTGGCCCTTCGCCCGGCGGCAGCGGCGGCGTGAAGTAACCGAGCGCGTAACTGCCCATCGCATAGCCGAGCAGCGCGCGGAGTTCCGGCGTGAAATCCTTTGCAATCTCGGGCGGGCAAGAGAGATACTGGTTCTCTTCCTGCCGCAGCCAGCCGAGGCAATAGGTAATATTGAGTCCCATCCGGTCTGCGCCAGACGTGTTTGCCCCGCCTGAATGGATCACCGATCCTGAATAGACCAGCACCGATCCTGCCGCCATTTCGGCATAGCCTATGTCGTCGGGTTCGGCAGTCCGGCCGGCCTCCCAATGGTTCGATCCCGGCACCACCTGCGTCGCGCCATTGTTTTGCGTGAAATCGGTAACCGCCCAGATCGTATTGAGTTGCGGTTCGATGTCGGCGCGCAGCCAGCCGCCCCACGCCAACCTGTCACGGTGGAGCGGCTGTTTGCCCTGGCCGTCCATGATCCGGATTAACTGCGTCAGGTGGAGTTGATACCGATCTGCAAAGGGCAGCAGGAATGCCTTGCACGCGCCCGTCAACCGCGCATCCATGATCAGATCGCGACACGCTGCTGACCGTGCGGCGAGCGCGCCGGTGCGGGTTGTGTGCCTGCCGGTAAAATCGTCCATCCCGACTGGCGTTGCCTCAACATAGGGCATGATTTCAGCCTTCAACCGGTCGAGCATTCCGGGGGCCATCGCATCGTCGATGATCAGCGCACCATCTTCGCGGATCGTTTCGACGATTGTCTGCGGCGTGGCATCGGGTGGCAAGTGCTTGAGCGTCTGCATGTTGTCTCTCCCGGATCGTGACGCGATCATCGCCAATTGGACCGGCGGGTCAAGCGGGCAGCACTATCAATAGGTTGCAATTGACAATTCCGCCCGCAGTGGCGCACACTTGCCGCAAACGTAAAGCACAAGGATCGAGCCATGGCGCAGGAATTTGACGTGATCGTCGTCGGCAGCGGGATTTCGGGCGTCAGTGCTGGGTGCCACCTCAAGATGGAATCGCCAGGCACCAGCTTCGCGATCCTCGAAGGTCGGCACGCGCGCGGCGGGACATGGGATTTGTTCAAATATCCCGGGATCCGCTCCGATAGCGACATGCACACGCTGGGGTTTGCGTTCAAACCGTGGACACACGAAAAATCGATCGCCGATGCGCCTGCGATCCTCGATTATCTCGATGAAACGATTGCCGAATATGGGCTCGACAAGCACATCCAGTATGAAAGCCGCGTGACGAGCATCGCGTGGGACAGCGATACTGCGCGCTGGACGGTCGATGTCCAGCAGAATGGCGGCACGACGCAGATGCACTGCAAGTTCCTCCATATGTGCACCGGATATTACAGCTATACCGAGCCATATCAGCCCGATTTTCCCGGAAAGGCCGAGTTCAAGGGGCCATTTTTCCATCCGCAATTCTGGCCCGAGAACCTCGATTTCAAAGGCAAACGCGTTGTTGTGATCGGTAGCGGGGCGACTGCGGTGACGATCGTCCCTGCGATCGTGCAAGAAGGGGCGGCGCACGCGACGATGCTCCAGCGATCGCCGACCTATATGACGGCGCGGCCTGCCAAGGATGCGTTTGCAAACCGGCTGCGCAAATTCCTGCCAACGAGCCTCGCGTACCGGATCACGCGGTTCAAGAATATCAACATGCAGAGCTATTTCTACAATTTGACGCAGCGCAAACCGCAAAAGGTGCGCGACCAGCTGATTGCGCTGACGGCGAAGGAATTGCCGCAAGGCTATGATGTCGCAACGCACTTCACGCCCAGATATAATCCATGGGAACAGCGGCTGTGCCTTGTGCCCGATGCAGATTTCTTCGTCGGCATCCGCGCGGGCACGACCGAGGTTGTCACCGATCATATCGAACGCATCACGCCAACCGGCATCCTGCTCAAATCGGGCCGGGAGCTGGAGGCGGATATCATCGTGTCTGCAACCGGCCTCAAGATGGAAATCATGAGCGGCGTCGATATGAAGATCGATGGCCAGCCCGTCCGCGTCGGCGAAACGTTCAGCTACAAGGGCTGCATGTATTCGAACGTGCCGAACCTTGCCTCATCGTTCGGCTATTCGAACGCGTCATGGACGTTGAAGGCCGATCTGATCAGTGCCTATGTCTGTCGCCTCGTCAACCATATGAAGCAGTCAGGCACGCAGATCGTCGTCGCCGAACCGCATGGCGTGAAGCAGAATGACGAAGGCATGATGAACCTGTCTTCGGGCTATGTGCAGCGGTCCAAAGGCTTTGTGCCGATGCAAGGCGATATCGATCCGTGGCTCGTCCACCATGATTACGGCGCTGACAAAAAGCTGATGAAATACGGCAAATTGGAAGACGGCGCGCTGACGTTCTACATGGCAGGCGCGTGGCACAAGCCGGGGGCCGAGCCTGTGGCTGATGCAGATGAGTTCGCGATTGCGGCGGAGTGAGTTTGCCGACCTTGAACTCAACGCGATTTCGAAAGATTGCGCAGTTCGCACTCATTCCTGTGTCAATGATCATCTCGCCGTGGATTTTCTTTTTGTGGCCGGTGCAAACTCCTAGTGTGCTCTTGTTGCCGCTACTCGTTGGCGGAGCCGTCGCCGCGCTAGTTTACCAAGACTGGCGCGATACTTGGGTGATCCTCCTCGCCCTCCCGCTGGGTCTGTTCTTCCCCGTGATGTTCCTGAGCGATTTCCTAGCCCATATACTTTTTAACGGCTGCGTACTGTATTGATGGTAATAGCCGGAAATAGACTTTCAAATGGTATCTCCAAGTCCGTCCAGTCAGTCGCCCAAGCCGCGCCAACGCATCGCCTTGGTCGGCGCGACCGGCACGATCGGGCGTGCGACTGCGGCAGCACTTGTGCGGCAGGGGCATGAACTGGTGTGCTTCACCCGAACCGATGCCGTGGTGCCGGGTGCTACTGTCAGGCGGGTCGATGTCACTGACCGCGTCTCGATCATCCGCGATGGCTTCGCAGGTGAAGCCTTCGACGCCATCATTTCGTGCATGGCCTCACGCACCGGG
>JANOQL010000258.1:0-5425 GCA_031414835.1 Sphingomonadales bacterium
TGCCGAAGGCCGTGCAATTCGCGCCGGACGTGTGGCTGTCGCGCTTGTTGAAGGGCGGCCTACGGCAGATGTGCTTGGGCGAGAAGTGGTTGTCGATGATGCAGGATCACGGCGCATCGTGAAACCGCCGCGAACATTTCCACTTTGCCGAACGGCAGGGCCGCTGGCAGCAGAAGGATCGGCAGCTGCCGGCGCATTCTCGCCGCATTCATCGAACAGAGCGCAATCGAAATTGACGTCAGCTGGCTTCTGAGCAGCCGCACCGGTCGAAACAAGCGCCGATGCCAGCATGACTGATGCGGCCATATAACCGAGCTTCTTCATCATCGTTTCCTTCGTCTGCGCGCCTGTTCCCCCAGCCGACGCAGTTTGGATCAATTGATAACCTTGGCAACGACCCGGCGATTGGCAGCGGCTGTCGGCGAAAGTTCTGGTAGTGGCTGATCGAAGCCATAACCCACAATCTCAAGCCGATTTGCATCGACCCCGAGAGAGATCAACTCGTTGGCCACTGCTTGAGCACGGCGCGTCGATAGTTCAAGGTTGGTAGCCCTCAAACCAACAGCATCGGTATGGCCTTCGATCCGGAACCGTTCTGCAACCTTGTCAGGACGGTTCATCGACGCTGCAAGGCGCGCAACAACCGTCATTGCACCCGATTGAAGCTGCGCAGACCCACTTACGAAACCAATCATCTGGGCGTTGCGAACCATCGCTGCCTGCTGCTTCGAACCGACAATAGGAGAAGCCTTAGCCTTGGCGATTTGCGCTTGCTTCGGAACAAGGCGGGCCCGCGTTCCGGCCTGCGGCATGACCACTGGCGTCCGGCGCATCGTGAAACCGCCGCGAGCGGAATCGATCGAGCGGGGCTGTGTTTCAACAGCCTTCCGCATGGTGAAACCACCACGGGTTTGCCCGGCATCCTCAACGCCTTCGTCTGCGCTGCACTCGTTTTACAGTGCGCAGTCATAATCGACTTTGGTATCGACTTCTTGCGCGATCACCGGTGCCGCCAAAGCGACCGCAGCCGCTGCTGCAAGCAGATTGAGCTTCTTCATTTCCCCGCCCTCCAATATCCCTCGTAGCCATTGACCTATCACAATTGCTGCGAAATGCGAATCACTTTATAAGGTTTAGATAGTAAACACGCGCAACTAAGTCCGTGACTCAAGTCACATGGGTATGTTCGCGACATGCAATCGATTACGACCAGTTTGCCATTTCGATTTCGAGGTTCTCCCGAACAGCTTCGAAAAACTGTTCTGTGGTCATCCATGGCTGTTCTGGGCCAATGAGAATTGCAAGGTCTTTAGTCATTGCGCCGCTTTCCACGGTCTTGATGCAGATCTTTTCAAGCGTTTCGGCAAATCTGACAACATCGGGCGTATCATCGAACTGCCCACGGAATTTTAGTCCGCCGGTCCATGCAAAAATCGAAGCGATGGGATTTGTCGACGTCGCCTTACCCTGCTCGTGCATCCGATAATGGCGCGTTACAGTGCCGTGGGCGGCCTCGGCCTCGACGGTCTTCCCATCGGGAGAAAGCAGAACCGATGTCATCAGCCCAAGCGATCCGAACCCTTGCGCAACTTGATCCGATTGCACATCGCCATCATAATTTTTGCAGGCCCAAACAAATTTGCCCGACCATTTGAGCGCTGATGCCACCATATCGTCGATCAGGCGATGTTCGTAGACAATGTTCGCAGCTTCAAACTTGTCGGTGAATTCAGCTTCGAACACTTCCTGGAAGAGATCCTTGAACCGTCCGTCATATGCTTTGAGGATTGTGTTCTTGGTCGACAGATAAAGCGGCCACCCGCGGTTGAGCGCGTAGTTCATGCTCGACCGCGCAAAATCCCGGATCGAATCGTCCAGATTATACATGGCAAGCGCGACGCCGGGTGAAGGGAAATCGAACACTTCCTCCTCAATGCGCTGACCGTCTGTGCCTTCCCAGATCATGCGGAGCTTCCCGGGGCCGGGCACTTTGAAATCGGTTGCGCGATACTGATCGCCGAACGCATGCCGCCCGACCACGATCGGATCGGTCCACCCAGGAATCAGACGCGGAACGTTACGGATCACGATCGGTTCACGGAAAATGGTGCCGCCAAGGATGTTGCGGATCGTACCGTTGGGCGATTTCCACATTTTCTTGAGCTTGAATTCCTCGACGCGCTGCTCGTCAGGCGTGATCGTCGCGCATTTGACGCCAACGCCATGTTCACGGATTGCATTGGCGCAATCGATCGTAATCTGGTCTCCGGTTTGATCGCGAACCTCGACGGCCAGATCGTAATATTTGAGATCGATATCGAGATAGGGGAGGATCAGACGCTCACGGATCCATTGCCAGATAATCCGGGTCATTTCATCGCCGTCGATTTCGACGACCGGATTTTTCACCTTGATCTTGGCCATTATGGTCCCCTGTAATTTCGCTTGAATGATTGGGGCTTCCTAGGCGGCGAATCGAGGCCGATCAACCGGCGACGTTGTCACAGGGACGATGCGAACCTATTAAAGAGGAATGACAAATCATGAAATCGCGCCGCAGCCTGCTGACGGCGTCAAATGGTCTTTGCCTCCGGTCCACCCCGAAGGTCGCAAATTCGCTTTGATCGCAGGGGCAATAACATTGCTTTTCGCCATCTTTGGCTGGTCTTGGCTGGCTTGGCCGATGGTCGCAGTCACAGTGTGGGTTCTCACTTTTTTCAGGGATCCCGTGCGGATCGTGCCCCAAGGCGATCATTTGATTGTGGCACCGGCGGATGGAATGGTGACGCTGTTACAAACTGTAGCGCCACCGCGCGAGCTTCAGGTCGAGGGTGGACTGGGGAGCGATCCTGTCATCCGCGTGTCGATTTTCATGTCCGTGTTCGACGTGCATATCAATCGGGCGCCAATCGCTGGCTCGATCAAGCAGGTGGTGTATATCGCTGGTAAGTTCCTGAATGCCGATCTCGACAAGGCCAGCGAGGATAATGAACGCCAGCATATCCTGATCGAACGTTCCGATGGCACGCGGATTGGATTCACTCAAATTGCAGGATTGGTCGCGCGGCGGATCATGCCGTTCGTCAAGCCAGGCGATCAGGTCGCAGCGGGGCAGCGCGTGGGGCTGATCCGGTTCGGCAGCCGCGTCGATGTTTACCTGCCGAAAGGAACGGCATCACAGGTTATTTTGGGACAGCGGATCGTCGCTGGCGAAACTATTCTCGCGCGGATTGGCGAAGGGCAGGGGCAAAGCGGGATCGGGCTGTGATCGATCGGCCCCGGCGTAGTGGAATTCCACTTCGGACAATCGCGCCAAATGCGGTTACCGCGCTCGCGCTGTGCTGCGGGCTTTCGGCAGTGCGCTTTGCCATTGGCGGCAATTGGGACATGGCGCTTATCGCGACTGTTGCGGCAGGCGTGCTTGACGGTATCGACGGGCGGATCGCGCGGATGTTCAGGGGCGAAAGCCGCTTCGGCGCAGAGCTCGATTCGCTTTCGGATGTCATTGCATTCGGTGTTGCACCGGCGCTAACGGTTTATTTGTGGACGCTCACCGATGTCGCCAAGTTCGGCTGGCTAGTGGCGCTGATGTTTGCACTATGCTGTGCATTGCGGCTGGCGCGGTTCAACGCCGCAATCGATGCTGAAGAACAACCGCACAAGTCTGCGGGGTTTCTGACAGGAATACCGGCACCGGTCGCTGCGGGGCTTGCATATCTCCCCGTTTATATCTGGCTCGAAACGGGCATCGAAGCCGTGCGATCGCCGGTCATCGTCGCACCATGGCTCATTTTTATCGCAATTTTGATGATCTCGAACATTGCCACATTCAGCTGGGGCTCGGTCCGCCCACGGCGCAACATTAGGCTCGAACTGATCGGTTTATTTGCGCTTGTGGGGGCCGCACTGTTTTCTGTGCCCTGGATCATGCTGACCGCGATATCGATACTCTATGTCGCGTTAATCCCGTTCAGCATCCGCAGTTACGCCAAAATTAGGCGGCTAAAAGCCAATCCTCTTGCCGACGTGTGACCGGCGGCTGAGCAACCGCCGGGTGTTTTCGAGACATGGTGATGATCTGCCCGAGCTCGAACGTTCCGGCTGTTGACGAAGACAAAGATTTTCCAGCCAGCGCAGCAACGATCCTATCGAAATTCGCGACAAGCATCTCCGATACAAAAGCAATTGCTCCAATCAAAAGGGCCATAAACACAATCGCCATCAGCATCGCCATCTCGAAATCTCCTTATGTTCCGTCATATGTTCTGCGCACGTTCCAATGTCAAGCGCATTAACGAATGTTTAATCCACAGCCTGTGGATAAGTTCCTAGTGCGGCTTTGCGAGGATGGTTGCGTTCTGCTGGTCCCGACGCTAAGGGCGCGCACTCAATTCCGCATGGGTGGCATCATAACCCGGTGCTCGGTTCTTCCGAGTTCTTCGCTGCCCAGTGGACTAACCGGAAGGACTTATCCCTATGGCGGCACCTGTCGTTACGATGCATGAATTGTTGGAAGCCGGAGCGCATTTCGGCCACCAAACTCATCGCTGGAACCCAAAGATGAAGCCGTATATTTTCGGCGATCGCAACGGCGTTCACATCCTCGATCTCTCGCAAACTGTTCCTCTCTTCGCGCGTGCGCTCGACTTTGTGTCGCAGACTGTCGCGCGTGGCGGCAAGGTGCTGTTCGTGGGAACAAAGCGTCAGGCGCAACAGCCAATTGCCGAATCTGCACGCGTTTCGGGTCAGCATTTCGTCAACCACCGTTGGCTGGGCGGAATGCTCACCAACTGGAAGACGATTTCGAATTCGATCAAGCGTTTGAAGTCGATGGAAGAGCAGCTTTCGGGCGATATCCGCGGCCTCACCAAGAAGGAAATCCTTCAGCTGACGCGCGAGCGCGACAAGCTCGAACTATCGCTTGGCGGCATCCGCGACATGGGCGGCATTCCCGACGTGATGTTCGTGATCGATGCCAACAAGGAAGAACTCGCGATCAAGGAAGCCAATGTTCTCGGCATTCCTGTTGTAGCGATCCTCGATTCGAACGTGTCGCCCGATGGTATCGCATTTCCGGTTCCGGCGAACGACGATGCCAGCCGCGCGATCCGTCTCTATTGCGATGCGATTGCTTCGGCAGCGTCGAAGGGCGGCCAGCAGGGCGCGTCAAGCCGTGGCGTTGATCTCGGCGCAATGGATGAGCCGCCAGTAGAGGCAGCACTCGCACCTGTTGAAGAAGTTGCTGCGCCGGAATCGGCTGAAGCGTAACATTTCTGTCGCTTGCGATGGGTCAGTGAATGGCGTGTGCAGGGCAATCGGCTTGCGCGCGCCCAAACTGGCATTCGGGCGACTTTTGACATGAAGGACCAAGAACATGGCTGAAGTGACAGCAGCTGCGGTGAAGCAGCTTCGTGAAACCAGCGGC
>JANOQL010000259.1:0-6798 GCA_031414835.1 Sphingomonadales bacterium
CGCAGCGCTCGCCGATCCGGCGCGGCCCGAAAGCCAGCGTGCCAACGATGTCAAACGCCACCCCGAAAAGCTGATCGCGTTTGCACACATCGCGCCGGGGCAGACCGTCGTCGATTACGTCATGGGCGGCGGTTACTGGTCGCACATTATCGCAGGCGTCGTCGGCCCCAAAGGCAAGGTGTTTGGCTTCCAGCCGACCGAGTTCGTTGCATATCGCGCGGCCTATGGCACCGAGCAGGATGATGTGGCCAAAGCGCGTGCCAATGTGACGCCCATCCGTTCACCCTTCGCCGCACCGGCAATCCCGGGGCAGGTCGATGCGATCATCACCGTCCAGAATTATCACGATCTTTTTTTGAAGCCGTTCCCCGCCGATACCGGCCCCAAGGCGCGCGCGGCATTGTTCGCGATGCTCAAACCCGGCGGCACGCTGGTGATCGTCGATCACACGGCCAAGGCAGGCAGCGACATCGGCAGCGCCGACAGCCTGCATCGCATCGATCCGGCGATTGTCCGCAAGGAGCTTGAGGCATAAGGCTTCGTCTTCGATGGAGAACTCGATGCGTGGCGCAACGCCGCCGATCCGATGACCGCAAACGTGTTCGACCCCGCAATCCGCGGCAAGACCGATCAGTTCGCCTATCGGTTCAAAAAGCCGATGTAAGCGCGTTCATCGGCGGTGCAGCATTGCTGCCGCAGCATCGGGCATCATCGAAGGAGATGCCCGATGCGTATCATGTTGCTTGCCGCACTTGCCCTTTCGACGCCGCTCGCTGCGCAGCCGGTCAATCCGCTGATCGATTATGCCGGGTTTGAAAGCCTGACGACCAATACCGGCCCGCTGCGGCAGCAGCGGTTGGTTCCGCTCGCGCAATTCAAGGCAATGGCGCGCGAGGGTGATACGATGATCCTAGATGCGCGTTCGGCACCGGCGTTCGCTGCGGGGCATATCGCAGGCGCAATCAACCTGCCGTTCACCGATTTCACCGCAGCCAGCCTCGCCACCGCCATCGGCCCAAACCGCGACCGCCGCATCCTCATTTACTGCAACAATAATTTCGTGAATGACAAAGCCCCAGTCCGCACCAAGGCGCGGCCATTGGCGCTCAACATCTCGACCTTCATCAATTTGGTCGGATACGGCTATGCCAATGTCTGGGAACTCGGCGAGGCGGTCGATTTCAACGATGCCAAGGTGGGGTGGGTGAAAACTGACTTGGCCGGTTTACAATAGCTGCAACACGCGCTATGTAATCACACGTTACAACAGGTGACCGATATGGCGGCATCACGCGTATTCAAGGCAGGCAATAGTCAGGCGGTGCGCATCCCCCATGCGCTGGCGTTTGATAGCGGCGTTGCCGAAGTCGATGTCGAACGGCGCGGCGATACGCTCGTCATCCGTCCGTTGAAACCGAGTAGCGCCCAACTTGTCGAAACGCTTAAATGTCTGACCGGAAAAGCCCCGCGTCGCGACCGCCCCATAATCGACTGGCCAGCACGCGACCGCCAGTCCTGATCGCGAATGCGCTTCCTCCTCGATACCAACATCCTGATCGACATGGCCGATGGCGTGACGGCAACGCTTGACCGCATCGCCGCCATCCCGCTTGCCGACCTTGCGATGGCGGCGATCTCCGCCGCCGAACTCGAGGCAAGCATTCACGCCGATCCTGAATGGGCGGCGCAGCGCGAACCCCCGACCCGCGCGGTGCTGAACGCGATCACAATCCTCCCGTTCACCGCGGCCACCGCGAAGGCATATGGCACGATTGTCGAAGCGTGCGGTTATAACCGAAGGAAGGCCGTCGATCGGCTGATCGCAGCAACAGCGATAGAGAATGGGCTGGCGGTTGTGACGCGCAATGCTGCGGATTTTGGGGGTATGCCGGGATTGGTTGTGGAGGATTGGGGGGTTCGTTAAATCCACACACTTCTTGAATTCTTGTTTGGGTTGTGTCGGATCAGTTGTCGATGCTAGTGAGGAAAAGGGGAGCTCGTTGGGTCGTGACAAGAATTGAACTCGCAGAAAGACTTTCATCTGGGCTTGCAGGCTGGTTTCAGCAATTGGCTGCGCAGAACCTAGAAGATCAAGTCGGCGAGGATGCTGCGAGAGTCGAACTCGTTCGCTTGGTCAGCGCACAGCAGGCATACACCCCTGCGACTTCCGTTCGCCCGACAAATTGGCCGGAATCCACTAGGAAGCGCATTGATGTTGCTATTTTGGGCCGTCATAAGGCACATTCGGGCGGTTGGTATGGAGCAATCGAACTGAAATGGCCTAAAACCAACGTCGATCAAAAATTAATTCGTCACGCCATTGTATCAGATGCAGTTCGTGTCGCTTTTGCCGCGACTAGTAACTTAAACGCTAGCTTTCTCATTTTGGGTGGGACGACCGACGCATTGAATATATTATTCGATAAAAATCACAGTAAAAATACGATTGAAGATCAGCGCACGCAATTCTCCTCTCTACTGTCTCGTAACATAAATACTCCAGACGGAAGAATTCTCAATTCTGATTTGAATGAACACTTTCCAGATTTTGGAGACAGAATTCCGCAAACGGCATTCAATGGCTGGTCGCGCCGACTAAGCGCGAGACTGATAGCTGTCAGTGAGGCAAAAGTTGGGGCCAGCATTAAGGGAACCATTTATGTCTGGCAAATAAGTCGCTAACTCCGCGTCGAACCGAAGCCGGCCCTTATCTGAATCTTCCGGAGTTGCGGCAACAGTTTCTCGGAGCATCTCTGAAAGACTAATGACCCTCGATCTTGACTCGTGGGGCGACAAGATTGTCTCATCAGCCGATCTGCTGGACAAAGAAGTCGGCTATCCCCCGCCGCCCCTACCGCTTCCCCCCAAACAGCTGCCGTCCGGCAAGATCGAGCATGATCTCCTCGCTCCCCCCGCCGATCGCGTTGACGCGCACTTCGCGGTAGATGCGTTCGATCTTCGAGCCGCGGATATAGCTCGCGCCGCCGAGCACCTGTGCGGCCTCGCGCGCGACGGCTTCGAGCATCCGCGTTGCCTGCACCTTGAGCATCGCGAAATCGGCAGGGCGGTCGCAGCCCTGCTGGACTTGCCATGCGCACAGATCGACCCACGCCTGCGTTGCATCGATCTGCCGCGCCATATCGGCGAGCTTGATGCGGATCGACTGGTGGCCGACGAGTGGCTTGCCGAAAGTTTCGCGTTGCTGCGCCCAGTCGGCGGCCTCCTGCATGCACACGCGCGCAAATGCGCAACAGCCCATCGCCATGCCAAGCCGTTCGGCGTTGAAATTGCGCATGATGCCGATGAAGCCGCCATTTTCGGGGCCGATCAGGTTTTCGGCAGGCACCTCGACATCTTCGAAAAAAATCGCGGCGGTATCCGAACAGCGCCAGCCCATCTTGTCGAGCCGCGTCCGCGAGACGCCCTTGGCATTCATGTCGATCAGCAACAGCGAAACGCCGCCCGCGCCTTCGCCGCCGGTCCGCACCGCGCACGTCAGCCAGTCCGCGCGCATCCCGGTGGTGATGAACATCTTGCTGCCATTGACGATGTAGCGGTCACCCTGCCGCACCGCGCGGGTCTTCAACTGCGCAACGTCCGATCCGCCCGAAGGCTCGGTAATGCCCAGCGCGATCAGCTTTTCGCCTGCCAGCACTGGCGGCGCGACGCGGCGCTTCATATCCTCGGAGCCCATCGCGAGGATCGGCGGCAGCCCGATGCCATGCGTCATCAGGCTCGCGCCCAGCCCGCCCGCGCCCGCGCCCGCCAGTTCTTCGGTCTGCACCATCCCGTGGAAGATATCGAACCCGTCCGAATGCCCGCCATAGGCCTCGGGGTAGCGCAGCCCCAAAATCCCCGCCTCTGCCGCCTTCACATGCAGCGCGCGCGGCAGTTCGCCCTCTTCTTCCCAGCGGTCGATATGGGGGTGGACTTCGCGCTCCATGAAGCGCCGCACACTCTGCGCCAGCGCCTCATGCGTTTCGCCATAATAAGGCGACCGCGCGCGCCATCCGTCGAAGATCGTCATTTGCCGAGCAGCTTCATCGTGATCGCCGCCCCCGCCGCCGCCGCGCTGCCAGTGAGCACCGTTCCCCAGATCATGTCGAGGATCGTGACCTTGAGGCTCCAGACTTTCAATGTCGCATAGTTGGTCAGGTCATACGTCATGTAACAGAAGAACCCGAGCATCGCGCCCTGCACCAGCGCCACCTGCCAGCTTCCCGCCTTCAGCGCCGGGATCACCGCGAACACCATCATGCCGAGGATATAAAGGAGGTAAAACGCAATCGCCGGCCCCCAGCGCAACCCGGCGGGCAGCAACATCTCGCCAATTTCGGGCTGATAGAGCTTGGTATAGGCATTGCGCAGCCACACACTGTCGATCAGCGCAAACGCGATCCCGGTGGCGATGTAAGCGGCGAGGTATTTGGCGATCATGGTGCTCTCCCAAGGGTTGGGGAGACCATATCCGCCCGACGACGGCAAGCCGAAACTGCAAGACCCTGCTTAGACCGGGCTGAGTGCCGCGTCGCGCATTCCGCGCCAGATGTGGATCGCCTGGACGGTGTCGGGAACGTCATGAACGCGGATGATCTGCGCGCCCTGTTCGATGCCTTTGATCGCCAGCGCGAGGCTGCCGCCAAGGCGTTTGTCGGCTGGGGCTTCGTTCGACAGCGCGCCGATCAGCCGCTTGCGGCTCGCGCCGAGCAGCATCGGCACGCCGAGGCCGTGGAACAGCGCCAGCCCGTTGAGCAAAGCGAGGTTGGCGCGGACGTCCTTGCCAAACCCGATGCCCGGATCGGCGACAATCCGCGCGCGATCGATGCCCGCGGCGACCACCGCCGCGATGCGATCTTCGAGCCAGTCGTAAACTTCAATCAGCGGGTCTGAATATCCGCCATGCGTATGCGCGTCAGCAGGTGTCCCGGGAAAGTGCATCAGCACCACCGGGCAGGCCGAAGCCGCCACGATGCCCAGCGCCCGATTATCGAAGAGCAGCGCCGATACATCGTTGATCATGTGTGCGCCCGCCGCAAGCCCCGCCGACATCACCGCCGCCTTGCGCGTATCGAGCGATAGCGCGAGCCCCGATTGCGCGAGCTGCGCGATCAACGGGATCACTCGCGCCTTTTCATCCTCTTCCCACACCGTCGCCGCGCCGGGCCGGGTGGATTCGCCGCCGATGTCGATGATCGCGGCACCTTGCGCCGCCATCTCGATCGCCATCCCTGCCGCCGCTGCGGGATCGTCCAGATGTGCCGACCCACCCGAAAAACTGTCGGGCGTCATGTTCAAAATACCCATCACCTGCGGCTGATCGAGCCGCACCATCCGCTCACCCATTTGCAGCGACGGACGCGGCGAGCACACCCGGGCCATCGTTGCGCGTGCGGCCTCCGCCTGTTCGGGCGTCAGCGCATCCAGCGCCTCATCCTCACGATCGACCGGCACCAGCCACGCGCCAGCGCGCCGTCCACCATCGACCGCGATGACCTCCCACGCGGCAAAAAACTGCATCCCGCCCGCCAACCGCCGGAACTGCCCGTCAAACCCGAACGGCGCGTCGATCAGCGCGGTCGGGCGGACATAGAGGCGGGCTGTGGTGGGTGCGGAAATCACGGCATCGTCGCCAGCAGATACGTCTGGCGCAGATCGTCGACCGGCTTCAGTCCGGCAACATCGTCATAGTGCCAGAAGGTCCAGCCGTTGCAGCTCGGCGCGCCTTGCACTGCCGCGCCGACCTTGTGGATCGATCCCGACGCTGCATCGCAGATCAGCGAGCCATCGGCGCGGATTGTGGCGGACCAGCGGCGCTTGGCGTCGAACAGCGTGTCGCCGGGTTTGAGGTAGCGGTTCTCGATCAGCGTGCCGAACGCCACGCGCGGGGCAGACGTATCGGCCTGCATCGTCGCCAAAGCGGACTCATCCAATGGCAAGGCGGCTGCGATCCGTTCTTCGGCAACCGCGATATAATCATCCTCACGTTCGATCCCGATCCAGTGCCGCCCGAGTCGCTTGGCGACAGCGCCGGTCGTTCCCGTCCCGAAAAACGGATCGAGCACGACATCGCCGGGGCGGCTGGTCGCGAGCAGGATGCGATAGAGCAGTGCCTCGGGCTTTTGCGTCGGGTGCGCTTTGGTGCCATTCTTCTTGATCCGCTCAGGCCCGCCGCAGATGGGGAACGACCAGTCCGACCGCATCTGCAATTCGTCATTGAGCGTCTTCATCGCGCGATAGTTGAAGGTGTATTTGGCCTTTTCGCCGAGCGACGCCCAGATCAGCGTTTCATGCGCATTGGTGAATCGCGTGCCGCGGAAATTGGGCATCGGATTGGCCTTGCGCCAAACGATGTCATTGAGGATCCAGTATCCTTCGTCCTGCAACACGCTGCCGACGCGGAAGATGTTGTGGTAGCTGCCGATCACCCAGATCGCGCCGTTGGGCTTCAATATCCGCCGCGCCTCGATCAGCCATGCGCGCGTGAACGCATCATAAGCCGACAGGCTGTCGAACTTGTCCCAATCATTATCGACAGCATCGACGCGCCCGCCTTCGGGGCGGAACAGATCGCCACCGAGTTGGAGGTTATACGGCGGATCGGCGAAAATCAGATCGATGCAATCATCGGGCAAACGCCGCATCGCCTCGATGCAATCGCCGCGCAAGATCTGGTCGAGCGGCAGTTCCGCCACCGTTGCACCCGCTGTGCGGACACGTTCAAGAACCCCCATACTCGCTCCCATTTCCCGGTTTCCGATACGGTGAGTCAGGCAGAGTCCGACGTCAAGTCAGAGGGTT
>JANOQL010000260.1:0-8458 GCA_031414835.1 Sphingomonadales bacterium
TGCCGACGGTGGCTTCGATCAGGCAGTGAGCTAAGTGATCTTCGGCAGCGTTTCGAACTGATGGTAGGGTGGCGGGCTCGAAAGCGTCCATTCGAGCGTCGTTGCGCCTTCGCCCCATGGATTATCTTCTGCCTTGCGCCCGGCCATGAAGGCATAAGCAACGTTTGCAAAAAAGATCACCATGCCAGCCGCCATGATCACATAGCCATAAGACGAAACTTCGTTCCAATAGGCATTGGCCACGGGATAATCAGGGACGCGCCTCGGCATACCTTGCAACCCGAGAAAATGCTGCGGGAAGAAGATGATATTCACGCCTATGAAGAACACCCAGAAATGGAGTTGCCCCAGCACTTCGGACAGATGCCGTCCGCTCATCTTCGGGAACCAGTAGGTGAAGCCAGCGAACAGCGAGAACACCGCCCCAAGGCTCAGCACATAGTGGAAGTGCGCGACGACATAATAGGTATCATGCATGTAGTTATCGATACCGCCGTTGGCGAGAAGAACGCCTGTCACGCCACCAACGGTGAACATGAAGATAAATCCAAGGCTCCACATCATCGGCGTCTTGAATGAAAGCGAGCCGCCCCACATCGTTGCGATCCAGCTGAAAATCTTGATGCCGGTTGGCACCGCGATCACCATCGTAGCGGCAGTGAAATACATCTTGGTGTTCACGTCCATTCCGACAGTGAACATGTGGTGTGCCCAGACAACGAAGCCGACGACGCCGATCGCAACCATGGCGTAGGCCATGCCGAGATAGCCGAAGATGGGCTTTTTCGAGAATGTCGAGATAACCTGGCTAACGATACCAAAGCCCGGCAGGATCATGATGTAGACTTCGGGATGGCCGAAGAACCAGAACAGATGCTGATACAGCACCGGATCACCGCCACCTGCCGGATCGAAAAACGTCGTCCCGAAATTGCGATCGGTGAGCAGCATCGTGATGGCCGCTGCCAGCACTGGAAGCGCGAGCAACAACAGGAATGCGGTCACAAGGATCGACCAGACAAACAGCGGCATCTTGTGCAGCGTCATGCCCGGTGCGCGCATGTTGAAAATCGTCGTGATGAAATTGATCGCCCCAAGGATCGATGATGCCCCGGCAAGGTGCAGCGCAAGGATCGCCATATCGACTGCCGGCCCTGCCGAGCCACTGGTCGAAAGCGGTGCATAAACCGTCCAGCCCGTTCCGGCACCATACCCACTCCCGCCCATCACAAAGCTCGATCCGAGCAGCAGTGTGAATGCCGGAACGAGCAGCCAGAACGAAATATTGTTCATCCGCGGAAACGCCATATCGGGTGCACCGATCATGATCGGCACAAACCAATTCCCAAACCCGCCGATCATCGCTGGCATGACCATGAAGAACACCATGATCAGCCCGTGCGCTGTGATCATCACATTCCACATGTGCAGCCCTGATGTAAGATCCTCCGGGCCACCGTGAAGCGCCGACGACAGCCACGGTAGATATTGGATACCGGGATCGGCAAGTTCGAGCCGCATAACACCTGAAACCGCGCCGCCGATGATCCCTGCGAGGATCGCAAAGATCAGGTACAGAGTTCCGATATCCTTGTGGTTCGTTGACATGAACCACCGCGCGAAGAAGCCCGGTTTGTGATCGGCATCATGGTGATGATCGAGTGCACCTGCAGCATCGAAAGATTGGGCGTTGGCGATTGCTTCGCTCATCGGTTACGGCCTTACTTGGTTGCGGCGACGGGCGTCGCTGCATTGGTTGATACATCGGCAGGAGCAGGAACAGCAGCCGGCGCCGCAGCTTCGGCATCGCCTGGCGCTTTGCCGCCCTTGGCGCGAACCCAGGTTGCGAAATCTTCCTTGCTCACCACTTCGACGGCGATTGGCATGAAGCCATGCTTGATCCCGCACAATTCGGAACACTGGCCGTAATACACCCCGGTTTTGTCAACGGTGAAGCTGGTCTCGTTGATGCGGCCGGGCACGGCGTCCATCTTGATCCAGAATGCAGGGATTGCCCAAGCGTGGATCACATCTGTCCCGGTCGTCAAAAGCCGGATCGGCGTGTTCACAGGCAAAACGACCCGGTTGTCCACAGCAAGCAGCCGAGGTTCACCTTTCGCATCGGCCTGCGCGTCGGTCAGCATGTTCGATGTGAATTCAGAAATGCCCTGATCGGGATATTCATAACCCCAGTACCATTGGTAACCGATAGCTTTGAGCGTGATCGCGTCTTTGGGGGCCGGTTTGAACTGCGCTGCCAGAAGACTGATCGATGGCACCGCAATGGCAACAAGGATCAGCACCGGCACCAACGTCCAGACCACCTCGATAAACGTATTATGCGTTGTCTTGGAAGCAACCGGGTTTGCCTTGCGACGAAAGCGCGCGCTGACAAGCAACATCAGACCAAGGACGAACAACGAAATCACAACCATAACCGGCATCAAAATCCAGTTGTGCATCCATTCGGCCTGTTCACCGAGTTTTGTTACCTGTGGCTGAAGCCCGACTTTCTCGGCAACTGGCTGACCCACCAGAGGCGAAGGTGCCGACGTGCCAATCGTCGTCGCAGGCGCAGCAACCGTTTCCACCGGCGCAACACCGGTGGGAGCAGCCACCGGCGCAATCGGCTCAGAAACCTGTTGCACAACGGGCGCAGGAGCCGGCGCCACTGGCGCGGGTGCAGCTGTCTGCGCTGCGGCGGTTACTGACAAAGCAGCAGCGATTGCAAACAGGATTGGCTTCAGAGTGATCATCGGTGCGAATGTCCCATGTTTTTCTGTTCCGGCGAGTGGCCCATCATGTGGTGCCCAGATCCAGAAGACACAAGGGCTATACGCCGCAGTGCAGCAAGCCTCAAGCCGGAATCCAGACATTTTTTGTGACGCTTGCCGCCATCGATTAGCGCTTTTATCAGGCAGCGGGCCAAGACATGGAGAAACTGGTGACAGAAGACGAAGTTTTAGCCGAATTCCGCGCCGCAGACGCGCTGCTCGAAGGCCATTTCATTCTGTCATCAGGGCTGCACAGCTCCCGCTACCTGCAATGCGCTCGTGTGTTGATGAACCCTGCCCGCGCGGCGCGGCTAGCCGAAGCGCTTGCGGCGAAATTGCCCGCCGACATTCGCGACCGGATCGATGTTGTGTTGTCCCCTGCGATGGGCGGCATCATCATCGGGCATGAATTGGGCCGCGCACTTGGCAAGGACGCGATGTTCCTCGAACGTCCTGACGGCGTATTCGAACTGCGCCGCGGCTTTGCGATTCCAGCAGGCACCCGCGCGCTGATGGTCGAAGATGTCGTGACGACAGGGCTTTCGTCACGCGAAGCCATTGCCGCTGCTGAAACCGCAGGGACAATCGTCATCGCCGAAGTCGCACTGGTCGATCGCAGCGGCGGTTCGGTCGATCTCGGCGTGCCGTTCGTATCGTTGGTGCGTATCGACGTGCCGACTTATGCGCCCGACTCCCTTCCCCCAGAACTCGCGGCCATTCCGGCGATGAAGCCCGGCAGCCGGAAGGTCGTGGCATGACCCACCCCTTGCGCCTCGGCGTCAATATCGATCATGTCGCGACGATCCGCAATGCGCGCGGGGGGTGGCATCCCGATCCTCTACGCGCAGTGGAGGTTGTCGAAGCGGCAGGCGGAGACGGCATCACAGTCCACCTGCGCGAAGACAGGCGGCATATCCGCGATGCCGATCTCGACGCCCTGATGGCGGCGATCAGCCTGCCGGTGAACCTCGAAATGGCGGCGACCGACGAAATGGTGGACATCGCGCTCCGCCACCGCCCCCACGCTGCGTGCATCGTGCCCGAACGCCGCGAGGAACGAACGACCGAAGGCGGTCTGGACGCCGCAGGGCTGCACAATCAGCTTGCCCCGATAGTCACGCGACTCGCCGACGCAGGCATCCGCGTCAGCCTGTTTATCGAGCCCGATCCGCGCCAAATCGAAGCGGCGATGCGGCTCCGTGCGCCGGTGGTCGAACTCCACACAGGCAAATACGCGCATAGCGACGGCGAAGCGGCGGTTGCCGAACTCCGGCGCCTTTCGGATGCTGCGGCGCTTTGTGTGAAGAATGGCATCGAGCCACACGCAGGCCATGGACTGACATTCGACAATGTGGGGCCGATTGCGGCAATTCCGCAATTCGCCGAACTCAATATCGGCCATTTCCTGATCGGCGAGGCAATCTTCATCGGCCTCGACGCCAGCATCCGCGAAATGCGCGCACGGATGGACGCGGCGCGCTAGGGGGGAGTGTTTGTGAAAAATCTGTTGTCGCTGGCACTTGGTGCGCCGCTAATGCTCGGTTCAAGCACGGTTTTCGCGACTACTTTGCGACAGCCGCCTCCAGTTATGACAATCGGATTGCTACAGACGATCTGCCAAGACCGCAGCAGCGGCTATTGTGAAGGCTATATACGGGCGAGCATCGAATCTTATCTTGAACGAACCAAAAACAAGAAAAGAAATTTCTGTTTTCAGTTTTTGCTGATCAAATCTCTTGGAGACGAAATTCGTACTGAAATTCTTGCGCTTAAGGACCAAAGTATAGACGGCAGTCCTGTGGCCGAGCCTTGGATCAGGGCTCGGCTTGTAGACAAATGCGGGCCGATACATTGATCATCGGCCTTGGCTCCGATCTCTGCAACATCGAGCGCATTCAGGCGTCGCTCGACAGGTTCGGTGCGCGGTTTGAAAACCGGGTGTTTACTGAGACCGAGCGCGCCAAGGCGGCAAAGCGCCCATTCACGCGCGCAGGTACTTACGCCAAGAGGTTTGCCGCCAAAGAGGCATTCTCCAAAGCGGTCGGCACCGGGTTCAAACGCGGCGTGTTTATGAAGGACATCGGCGTGGTCAATGCGCCTTCGGGTGCACCAACGCTGGCGCTGACCGGGGGTGCGAAGGCGCGGCTCGACGCCATGATCCCGTCGGGCTATGAGGCGCACGTTCACCTGACACTCACCGACGATCATCCATGGGCGCAAGCCTTTGTCATCATCGAAGCCTTGCTTTTAGAAAGCCCGCCACGCCCGTGACCGAAATGACCACCACCGACGCCGCAGACGAAACCGCTGCACCCGAAAAGAAAACCGACTGGGTTGCCGAAGCCAAGAGCATCTTCTGGCTCGTCCTCGCGGTGCTCGGCTTTCACAGCTTCATCGCCAAGCCATTTTATATCCCGTCCGAATCGATGCTGCCGGGGCTGCTGATCGGTGACCGGCTGGTGGTGACCAAATATCCCTATGGCTGGTCGTTCGTATCTCCGACGTTCCACCTGATGCCTTACATGCCGGGGCGGATTCTCGGCAAATTGCCCGAACGCGGCGATGTCGTGATCGCCTCGCCTCCCGGCGTGCGCGAGGATTACATCAAGCGCGTGATCGGATTGCCGGGTGATCGGCTTGAAGTGAAGAACGGCACGGTCATCCTCAACGGCGTGCCGGTAAAGCGCGGTCAGATCGAAGACCGTCTGATCCCCGTCGATACCAACACGCAATGCCAGCCGCGCGAATATCCCGGTGCGCTGACAACAGGCGATGACGGCAAAACCTATTGCCGCCTGCCGGTTGTGCGCGAAACGCTGCCTAACGGCCGGAGTTTCGATACGATCGATCTCGGGTATAAATATGATGCCGATGATTATGGTCCGCTGACGATCCCGGCCAATCACGTGTTTCTGATGGGCGACAATCGCGACCGATCCGCTGACAGCCGCTTCCCCGTGGCGGAAAAGGGCCTGGGCGGTCCGGTGCCTTGGGAAAATCTCGGTGGCCGTGCAGAGTTCATCACGTTCTCGCTCGACGGCACATCGACGCTCTGGAACCCGATCAGCTGGTTCACAGCACTGCGTGGCAACCGCGCCGGAACCAGCCTGCACCCGACCGAAAGCGAGTGAAAGGCAGGCCGGTATGCCCCAGCACATCGAGCAGCCTGGCCCCAACGAATTCCGCGATCCGCTGATACGGCATGAAATCAAGCGGGCTGGTGTCTGGATCGGGCTGACGCTTGGCGCGTTGCTGATCTGGCAGCTGTCGTTTCCGATCCTCCTGATCATCGGCGGGGTTGTGTTTGCCGCGATGCTCGATGGGGGAACCCGGCTGTTGGGCCGCGCGCTCAAGGTCGGACGCCCTATTCGGCTGCTGATCGTCGCCATCGGCGTGATTGCGTTCATGATGTGGGTCTTCGTTCTTGCGGGCACGCAACTGATCGCGCAGGCAGAAACACTGCGACAGGTTGTCGAAGGCCAGATTGCCGTGATTTCACGCCTCGCCGCAGCGCGCGGGATCATGATCGATATCGATCAGGCGACTGCCATCGGGCGTGAGGCGCTGGGGACGATCGGCCCGGTCACGTCGGCAGTCGGCAGTGTGTTCGGTGCCATTGCTGCCATCGCCATGATCGTCGTCATCGGTGTCTTTCTGGCTGTCGAACCGCGGCTTTACGAACGCGGCGTCGCGTGGATGCTACCGATGAACCGGCGGCACGAGTTCTATCGGACAATGGCGCTGATGGGGCAAACACTGCGGCGGTTGATGGCGGGGCGGCTGCTGGCGATGTTTGTCGAAGGCGTTGCGACGTGGCTGCTGCTCTCGCTCGGCAACGTGCCAATGGCGGCATTGCTAGGCGTGCTGACCGGGCTATTCGCCTTTCTTCCCAATATCGGCGCGCTGATTTCTGGCAGTCTGCTCATTCTTGTCGGGTTTTCGGGCGGAATGGAAACCGGGCTCTGGGCCGTCGGTGTCTATCTGTTCGTACATTTTATCGACGGCTATCTGATCGTCCCGATGGTGGCGCGGCGTTCGGTCGATCTGGCGCCAGCGCTGGTGCTGGCTGCGCAATTGTTGCTGGGCGCATTGTTCGGCATTCTCGGGCTTGCACTTGCTGACCCGATTATCGCAATGATCAAAGTCTGGCTCGAGCGCGGGTCCGAACGAAGGGCCGAATTGCAGGTTTACGAGCCAGGGTGACTATTGCCCCGGAGGCGCGCCGGGCAATGGCGGGGGCGCTCCTTGTGGCACGTTGGCGCCACCCTGTGGCGGGAGCAAACCCTGCTGCTGCATTTGTTGCTGCATCGCCTGGATTTCAGCCATGCTCTTGAAATCGAGCAGATCGACATCGAACAGCAAGGTCGAATTGGCAGGGATCGCATTGTTCGCTGTCGCACCATAGCCAAGCGCAGAGGGGATGCAGATTTTGTAGCTGCCGCCGCGCTGCATTTCTTTCAACGCTTCGGTGAAGCCGGGAACCAGCCCGTTGACGGGGAACGGCACGCGTTCGCCAGCGTCGAATTCCTTGCCGTCGGTCAGGCTGCCTTTGTAATTGACGAGCACGACATCGGCATCGGTTGGCTTGGCACCTTTGCCCGGCTTGATCGTCTGAACCTGAAGCCCGCTGCTGTTTTTGGCGACGGCACCCTTTGCATCATCGAAATTGGCAGCGCCGCATCCTGTTCCGACCGCACCTGCGGTGCCCCACCAGGCAAGCCCGCCAGCAAGCACAACGGCCAGTACGACGCCGCCCCACATTTTGACGAGCGCGCTCTTTGGAGTCGGCTGAATCGGAACGGCAGTCACAGACATAGGAAGCCCCTTGGCTATCAGGTTACAGGAGCGACCCTAACCACTGGCTGGCAGCAGGGGAAGCGGCGATTGCCATCGATCCCCTACGATGCAAGTCTCTAGCGGACGCCGTCGCGCTCGGCGCGCTTGCGGTCCATCTTGCGAGCGCGACGGACAGCGGCGGCTTTTTCACGCGCACGCTTTTCCGACGGTTTTTCGTAATGACGGCGCAGCTTCATTTCGCGATAGACGCCTTCGCGCTGCAGCTTCTTCTTGAGCGCGCGCAATGCCTGATCGACATTATTATCACGAACGATGATCTGCATAAAACCGTCTGACTCCGAATCAATAGCAAGGGGTTCGCCGCAGACAGGCTGCGTCGTATGTCTGGGCCGATAACAGCGGGTTTTGCCAATGTCCAGCTTTGCGAAGCCTGCTTGTGCCAAGCTGCCTATCATTTCGCCATAGTCGTCCCTAAATAGGCCGTGATGCCACCCGAAGTCTTCCCACATTGCGATGTTCTGATAGCAGGTGGCGGGCTTGCCGGCGGCCTGATCGCGCTCGCGCTGGCCGAAAAGCGACCCAATCTCGATGTCCGCATCGTCGATCCATCGCCTTCACTGGGTGGCAATCACATCTGGTCGTTTTTCGACACCGACATCGCGCCGCAGGATCGCTGGCTGGTCGTGCCGCTGATTTGTCATCGCTGGAACGATTACGAAATTGCATTCCCTGCGCATCGCCGCACGCTCGACACTGCGTACAACAGCATCGAAAGCGAACGGCTCGATGAACTGGTGCGGGCGGCATTGCCTGGCGACCGAATCATCGCCGATGGCGTTGCTGCTATCAGCGAGGCAGGCGTGACGCTGGCGTCAGGAGCAGCGATC
>JANOQL010000261.1:0-1714 GCA_031414835.1 Sphingomonadales bacterium
CGTCAAGCTGTAAGCGCTTGGCGTCGTTCGCGGCGCTGTGTTAGGATCGGGCTATGGGAACCATCGCTTACGAACAGGATGTCATTGCTTGGTCGCGTGAACAAGCGCGGCTTTTGCGCGATGGCCAGTGGGCCAATCTCGACATCGAACATCTGGCAGACGAGATCGAAGACGTGGGGAAAAGTGAATCGCGTGAACTGGCAAGCCGTATGGCGGTGCTGCTCGGGCATCTGTTGAAATGGGCGCTTCAACCCGAACGCCGCGGAGCCAGCTGGGAATCGACTATCAAGGACCAGCGAAAGGTTTTGCGTCGTCGGATCAAGCGCATGCCGAGTTTGAAATCGGAAGTTGCTGATACCGAATGGCAAGACGAAGCGTGGCTCGATGGCTGGACTCTTGCCCAGAATGAAACGGCACAGGACATTTTTCCGCGCAACCGTTCTTGGTTGATGGAAGAAATCTTGAGCGACGATTTCTGGCCCGACCGCCTGCCTGAATAGCCATCGGTAGCATTCACAAATCTGCATCACATTCCGGCGAGCATTGCCGCCGGACAAGGAGACCATCATGACCACCAACCAGATCAATGCGCAGCGCAAGGCTGAGCTGCTCTCAACGACCGTCGAACATATCGACATCACCAGTTTCGATGCGCGTCCGATCGTCGATGCGATGGGGAAAATGAGCTTCACCAGCCGCGATCTGTCGCGTGCTACCAATATCTATAACCAGATGCTCGCCGATCCCGATTGCACGATCTTCCTCGTGATCGCAGGGTCAACCAGCGCAGGCGGCTGCATGGATCTTTATGCCGAACTGCTTCGCAACAACATGGTCGATGGCATCGTTGCGACGGGCGCGACCATTGTCGACATGGATTTCTTTGAGGGGCTGGGCCACAAACATTATCAGGCGCTCGAAATCCCTGACGATGATACGCTGCGCTCGCTCTATATCGACCGGATTTACGATACCTATATCGACGAAGAACAGCTCCAGGATTGCGATCACACGATTCTGCAAATTGCCAACAGCCTTGAGCCGCGTCCCTATTCGAGCCGCGCGTTCATCCGTGAAATGGGCAAATACCTTGTCGAACATGGCAAGAAGGACAACAGCCTCGTCAAGCTGGCCTATGAACATGACGTGCCGATTTTCTGCCCCGCGTTTGTCGATAGCTCGGCAGGCTTCGGCCTCGTCAAGCACCAGGTCGACCGGGCGAAGGAGGGCAAGCCCTACATGGTCCTCGATGCCATCGCCGATTTCCGCGAACTGACCGAGATCAAGATCAAGGCAGGCGAAACCGGGCTGTTGATGATCGGTGGCGGCGTGCCCAAAAACTTCGTCCAGGACACCGTCGTCTGCGCCGAAATCCTCGGGCATGACGATGTCGCGGTCCACAAATATGCCGTCCAGATCACCGTCGCCGATGTTCGCGACGGCGCGTGTTCATCATCGACGCTTCAAGAAGCGGCGAGCTGGGGCAAGGTCAATACCGGCATCGAACAGATGGTGTTTGCTGAGGCAGGCAGCGTGATGCCGCTGCTAGCCAGCGACGCCTATCACCGTGGCCACTGGAAGACGCGGGCCAAGCGGGCGTGGGGCAAGTTGTTCGATTGACCCATCAATCCTCGCCTTGAGGCGTGGGGAACCGCGCCTGCGCGGTGGAGTGGTGCGAAAAATGGCCGCGATAGCGGCCAGCGCGCTGCTGCGC
>JANOQL010000262.1:0-2538 GCA_031414835.1 Sphingomonadales bacterium
GATGAACAGCACCGCGTGCGGCAGCTTTTCAAGTTCGGACACCACCTGCTTCAACCGTTCCTCGAAATCGCCGCGATAGCGCGTGCCCGCAAGCAGCGCGCCCATATCGAGCGAGTAAATGACAGCAGGCAACAGCACATCGGGAACGCTGCCTTCGTTGATCTTGCGCGCCAGCCCTTCGGCAATCGCGGTTTTCCCCACACCAGGTTCACCGACATAGAGCGGGTTGTTCTTCGACCGGCGGCACAAAATCTGCACGGTGCGATCGACTTCGGGACCGCGCCCGATCAGCGGATCGACCTTCCCGTTCCGCGCCTTTTCATTCAAATCCACACAAAACTGCTTGAGCGCTGATTCAGGCTTTCCGCCCTTGGCCTTTTCCTCTGTTTTGCGTTCTTCTTTTTCCTCGGCACCCTTCACGTTGGTGGCTTCGGGAATTTCGGCCCCTTTGCCAACGCCATGGCTGATGAAGCTGACGGCATCGAGGCGGCTCATATCCTGCTGCTGGAGGAAATAGACGGCATAGCTTTCGCGTTCGGAAAACAGCGCGACGAGCACGTTGGCGCCTGTCACATCGTCACGGCCCGAGCTTTGCACATGAAGGATCGCGCGCTGGACAACGCGCTGAAAGCCGCTCGTTGGCGAAGGATCGGTATTGCCTTCGACTTTCAGGCTTTCAAGCTCGGTATCGAGATAATGCGCGACGGTTTTCTTGAGTTCGCCCAAATCGACGCCGCACGCGGTCATCACCTTGGTCGCATGTTCATCATCGACAAGCGCAAACAGCAAATGTTCCAGCGTGGCATATTCGTGGCGGCGGCTTGAGGCGGCCCCCAAGGCATTGTGGAGCGTGGCTTCGAGTTCACGGGCAAAAGATGGCATTATCGTTCCTTTTCACGCCCTATGTCGTGCGTTGCCGACGCAGCTTCAAGTCAGCTTTTGAATAACGCGTCAGCACTTGCCCGATGGTTAACGGCAGCTTTAAGTTTTGCGTGCACCCTTGCGATTTCCGCCTCGAGGCACGCGATCCGCTCCTGCAATTCTTCGACCGAACATGGATCCAGATCCTGCCGCGACAAGAGCGCCAGCGGATCGCTGGGCGCTTTTGCGAAAACATCGTCGAGATCCATGCGGTAAAGTCACCCGATTAACCATCGGTGTCAATATCGTGAAATTTCGGATTGGCGCGATTTATGGTGTGACAGGGAGCATTGTTTCGATTAGCTTTCATGCCTCTAAAGACGATGGCGGGCAGGCAGCCCGCGTCCTTTGATAAACTTGATGAAAATAACAAAGCGGTCGCACACCTTGAAATGCCCTTGATGGCAGAAGGAGATTGCTGTGCGATACCTGAAAAACACTCTGATGGCAGGCGGAGTTGCGCTTGCGGCAGGGGCAATGGTCTGGACGACAGGGCTTGCTCCTGTGACCGCCGCCGACCATTTCGATCCGCCAACGCGGGTCGATCCGGCTGCGACGATGAAGCCCGATCTGCCCGCCGACATCGCCGACGTCTATCTTTACCACACAGCGACTTCGCTGATCGTATCGATGGGATTTTCAGGACCGCAAGCTGCCAATCTGCCCGCCAGCTATGATCGCGACGTGCTGTATAATGTGATGCTGTCGAACGCCGGGACGCCGATCGATACAGAGTTCAACATCGAATTCCGCTTCGGGCAGGATCGCACCAATCCTGCGGCAAGCGGCATCCGGATTACAGGGCTTCCCGGCGTGGCCACCCCGCTCGTCGGCCCTGTCGAATCGACGCTGACGACGGCAAACGGCATCAAGGTGTTTGCCGGTTTGATCGACGATCCGTTTAATTTCGACGCGGTCGGATTCCGGCTGACGCGCGAATCGGGCAATCTGATGATCGATCGCAACCGCAACCGCTTCACCGGGCTCAACACCACCGCAGTGGTGATCGAAATCCCGCTTGCGCTGATCCGCAATGGCACCAACCCGATCACCGCGTGGGGAACAACCGCGCGGATCGTACCGGCGTGAGGATGATGATGACCAGAACCCCCATGTTGCGCTCTGCCGCACTCTTCGCCCTTGCCGCTGCGACCGCTGGTTGCGGGGGTGACGATTCCACCCCGGTCGCTGTTGCGCCCACTCCTCCCCCGGTCGCAGTCACGCCGCCGCCTGCACAGATGGGCCTCAGCCTCGACAAATGTCTCAATCAGGATGGGGCGGGCCGCAAGCTGGTCGACCTGCTGGTTCCGGATTTGCTGTTCCTCGATCTGGCCAAGCCCGCAGGGTTCCCCAACGGCCGCGATTTCGACGATCCGGTGATCGACATCGAGCTCGCCGCACTGTTCCTCGATCTCACCAAGCATCCCGCCGATACGCTGGTCAAGGCACGGGTAAACCCGGATAACTTCGATCAGCCACTGCGGACCAGCTTTCCCTTCTATGCTGGCCCGCTCGGCACTCCCACCTTGTCTCCCACCACAGGAACCGACTTCAACTTCCGGGCCGATCCGCCGACCAATTATGTCCGGGTCGACCGGATGGGGTTACCGGCGATTT
>JANOQL010000263.1:0-2010 GCA_031414835.1 Sphingomonadales bacterium
CATCGAAGGCGAAGGTGCGGGCGGCTATGCCACCGAAATGTCCGACGAATATAAGGCCGCGCAGGCCGAACTCGTGTCGAGCCACATCGCCAAACAGGACATCGTGATCACCACCGCGCTGATCCCCGGCCGCGCCGCACCGGTACTCGTCACCGATGCGCAGATCGCCAGCATGAAGCCCGGCAGCGTGATCTTCGATCTCGCGGTCTCACAAGGCGGCAATGTCGAAGGCTCGGTCGCCGATCAGGTCGTGGTCAAACACGGCGTCAAGATCATCGGCTATGCCAACACGCCCGCACACCTGCCCGCCGATGCCTCGGCGCTGTTCAGCCGCAACCTGTTCATCTTCATCCAGGCATTCTGGGACAAAGAGGCGGGAAAACCGGTGCTGGATGCCGAAATCGGCGATGCGATCCGCCTGACGCAGGGCGGGGAGGTCGTGCATGGGAGGTTGATTGGGTGAGGGCGCTGAAAGCTGCTTGGGGTTATTACCTCGTGCCCGGATTAGCGTTGGCTGGCATTCGCATCGTTAGCTTCTTTACTTGGCTGATTATAAATGGCGGATGGTGGAGCGACACTCCAATTGGTAGCGTAATTGGTACCGGCTTCAGCGCTATCCTCGGCTTTGCGACAACTCTGATAGCTTGGCCCTTCTTAGTTTATGCGGTGATCGTAGGCGCTTTGGACTGGAAGGAAGCATTATTCTTTCCTTGGTTTTCTCCCGCTTTCGCAGGCACTTAAAAGTTGGTCGCTGCGGCCAGGCTCCTCGAACGAATGCGTGCGAATCCACGCGATTGGCGCATCGACGACATCAAATCGGTTTGCAACGGATATGGCATCGAATGCACGCCTCCTCGAAAAGGGTCGCATTACAAGGTAAAGCATGTTGCAGTGATTGAGATATTGACCATTCCAGCACATCGTCCGATCAAGCCTGTATATGTGCGCGCTTTGGTCAACTTCATCGATTCCGTGCGGAAGGAAGCGTGATGAACCCTCAAGTATATGAAGTAGACATCGTGCCGTTGCCGGAAAGCGACGGTGGCGGATTCATGGCCACTGCACCCGAGCTTCCGGGATGTCGCTCGGACGGGGAAACGCCCGAACAGGCGCTTGCCAATATCTATGACGCGATTACCTGCTGGATTGAAGCAGCAGACGAAATGGGGCGGGCAATCCCGCAACCTAGAAAACTCGCGGCGTGATGCTGCATCAGGGGGAATAATGGACTTCATCTCAATCTTATCAATCTTCGTGCTGGCGTGTTTCGTCGGCTACTATGTGGTCTGGTCGGTCACGCCGGCGCTGCATACGCCGTTGATGGCGGTGACCAATGCGATTTCGAGTGTGATCATCGTTGGCGCGCTGATCGCAGGCGCGGCCGCAGATAGCGGTGCTGCAAAGTGGCTCGGCCTGCTCGCGATTGTCGGGGCGAGCATCAATATTTTCGGCGGCTTTGCCGTCACCGAGCGGATGCTGGCGATGTACAAAAAGAAGGAGCGCGCTGCTCCTGCCCCCGCCACCAAAGCGGAGGCCAAGTAGATGCCGCACACCGCACCGCCTGCATGGGTCATGCTCGCCTATCTGATTTCGGGCATCCTCTTCATCCTCGCACTGCGCGGGCTCAGCTCTCCGTCGACGTCGCGGCAGGGCAATCGTTACGGCATGATCGGGATGGCGATTGCCGTCGGCACCACGCTCGCGACGCATCTGCCGCAACAGGCGGGCGGTGCGTTTCCGGGCGAAGCGATGCTGTCCGCGCTCGATGTGCCAGGACTGTTGCTTGTCCTCGGCGCCATCGGCATCGGTGCCGTCATCGGCCTCGTCACTGCCAAGCGCATTGCAATGACTGACATGCCGCAGCTGGTCGCGGCGTTCCACTCGCTCGTCGGGCTTGCGGCAGTGCTCGTTGGCGCGGCGGCGTATCTTGATCCGCAGTCGTTCGGGATTGTCGATGTCACGCGGCATTCGATGGACCCGCTGATGCAATTGCCGATCAAGGCGGCAAGT
>JANOQL010000264.1:0-6466 GCA_031414835.1 Sphingomonadales bacterium
ACTGGACGCAGGTGATGGGCGTCGGGCCATTCTACCTCATCGAGAACATCGCGCTTGAGAATATGCGTTACCGGGGCGAGCCTAGCGATTGCGTGTTCACCCTCGCGCTCGCCTATTGGGGCGATATGCAGATCGAACTGATCCGGCAGGAGAATGAGGCAGCGTCAATCTATCGGGGAGCCGAAGGAGCCGGATTGCATCACACCTGCATCCTGACCGATGACATCGCCAAAGCCCGCAAGATCGCGCTGGCGGCGGGTGCCGAGATCCTTGTCGAGGCCGATGTCGGTAGCGATGGCGGCGTGCTCTATGTCGATAGCGGCGGCGGGCCCGGGAGCATCGTCGAAATCCTCCAACCCGCAAGCGGTAGCGGCGAACTGTTCGCAATGATCAAGGAGGCGTCGGTTGGCTGGGACGGGAGCGATCCAGTCCGCAGGTTGGGCTGATTATCTCTTGCCAGCCCCCGAAATGACCAGCGGAATAGTGACCTGCGGCGTCCTGCTAGTGTCGACATACGTAGCCGTTATCGTCAAACTGATCTCTTCTGCGTCCGGACCAGCCAGCACGCCCTGTAATTCGCCCGATCCGACAGTGCCAGCCAGCAGAGGCAACGCTGAAATCATAGAACCTTGACCAATTATGAACGTTCCAAGGTTCACTTCCGGCCCAGTGGCACCAGAATCCGGCTGTGGCTTACCTATTAGGGAAAACGATCCTGACACAGCGCGCGTCGAAGTATCGACGGTTAGTTCAAAAGTTCCACGGAGCATCAACGGAGACGTAAAGGATAACAGATCACGCTGTCCTGCGGTCAGGCCGCGCAAAACGCCACGATAAGTATTCGTCCGCGGACGAAAGAATGCCGCTGCCGGGGCGGCAATCCCATAAGAGAATTGGCGACGGTCGAGACGCACGCTGGAGTTGGTGACGGTCGTTTCCACGGCCGAAAAGGCAAATGCTCCGAATGACGCAAAGTTCAAAGCCAAGGTTGTGTTCCCGGCACCGGCCCGAAACAACTCGAGCATGTAAACGTCCCTGCCGCGGAAGGAGTTCGTGGAAGGTGCCTGATTTTCGTAAGTCACGAAATCCTGCCCCAACGGCGAGGCGACAATGTCTACAGCCAGAAAGGTACCAATCTTCCTCGGAGTGCCCGGAACCGTTGCCGAAAAATTCTGCGTGGCATCGAACGCATAACTCTGGTTTGTGGCAAAGTACGAAAACACGGGGGCATAGGCGATCGGCAACACCACCTGATCCGATGGCGGACCTGATCCCGCGAAATATTGCAGCGTCGCGAATGGGACTGTGAATATCTGGTCGAACCGCAAATCGGCAAGCGACGTATTTGACAAAGACGGCGGAGGCGGAGGCGGAGGCGGAGGCGGAGGCGGAGGGGGCGGAGGAGGTGGTGGCGGCGGAGGTGACGATGACGGTGGTGGAGGCGACACCGGGGTTGTGCCCCCTCCACCGCAGCCAGCAACCAAGACACTGCTGCCCATCATGAATTGGGTCAGAAGCAGGCGGCGTGAAATTGTCTGGGGTTCGGTCGGCATGTTCAACTCTTGACTAAAGTCATTATCACAAGTGTAAGCAATCGACACAATTCGAGCAATGCCCAAACCGGAGACACCCGACCGCTTTCCGGAGTTTTCGACGATCGCAGAACGTGGTGATCAATTGACCGATACAATCGCTGCGGAGTCAGGCAGCCGCACCAAGATATCCCAATTGCCCCGCTTTGAAGATCGTCTGGCTGCGGTTGACCGCGTTCAGTTTTTCAGCTGCACGCTGGATATGATAGCGGACGGTGGCATGGCTCAAGGATAGGATCAAGCTGACCTCCTTGTCGGTCTTCCCGATCGCTGCCCAGCGCAGGCATTCGACTTCACGTTTGGACAGATGCGCGTCGGACGGCATCCATTGCGCGGTGCGCATCACGGCGACATAGCCAGCAATGTAGCGCCGGGTAAGCAGGGCGAGGAAATCGCCATGCGCGGCAAACTCGGCGGCAAGATCGGTCTTGTCAGGATTGATCGGGCAGAAACTCACCGCGCCGATCTGACCGAAGGCAAGGTGCACGGGCACGAGGATCGCCGCGCGGACCAGCGACCGTTTCTTGAAATCGGTCAGATCCATCTCATCGAGATAGCGGTTGCGCCAGCGGGTGTAGAACCCCTGTTCGTTACACCAGAACGGCTCGCTTTCATACCGGCAGGCACGCGGTAGCGGCGAGGACAATGCCAGCCGTGAATCTTCCCACCAGCGTTCGCCTTCGCCCATCCAGCCAAAAATCTCGGCATTGATAATGGCGCCATCGGCATCGATCATCTGCGCCTTCGAAGCAATGTCAGCGCAAGTTGAAATCCTGAGGTCGCGCGCGTGGGCCACTTGGTGCATGACGATCGACGCAGGGCGGATATCCGCAGTCGTGCGGATCGTGACGGCCTCTGCCGGGTCAACCCCACGCAGCACTTCAGGTAACGCCTCTCCCATGGCCGACTCGGCCTCCTTGGGACCAAGGATACCCGAATTCCCAATTAGCGACAGCCCCTGCCGCTTTGGCTTGGTCAAAGCCCCAAAACCTGCTTGGCAATGATTGTCTTTTGCACCTCGTCCGACCCGCCAAAAATCGTCCACGCGCGCGCATTCAAATACGTTGGCGAGGCGAGTTGCGCCGCGCGGCTGCCGACGGGCTCCGGCGCTTCATTCCCGTAGAGCGGGCGGCTGGCGGGAAGTTGCAGGCCGTCATAACCGAAGAGATCGACTTCCAGCGCCGAAACGCGCTGGCGGATGTTGGCGCTGACGAGTTTGATCAGCGAGGTTTGCGGGCCTGCGGGGCGGCCTTTCGCCAGTTCGGCGAGAATGCGGAGTTCGGTGATTTCGAACGCTTGTGCTTCCAACTTCAACCGCGCGAGCCGTTCGCGGAACGCCCGGTCATGCGACATCGCGCCGTTGACGCCCGATGGAACGCCCTCGGCATGAGCGGCAACTCGATCGATTGCCGCCAATAACCCGGGGGCCGCGCACGATCCGCCGCGTTCGTTTTCGAGCAGGTATTTGGCGATGCTCCAGCCCTGCCCTTCTTCGCCGATCAGATTCTCCGCGCTGGTTTCCGCATTATCGAAGAATGTCTGGTTGACCTCATGGTCCATCGCCATCGTGACGATTGGCGTGACCGTCACCCCCGGCTGTTCCATCGGGATCAACAGGAACGAAATGCCGTCCTGTTTCTTGACCTCGGTATCGGTGCGGACGAGCGCGAAAATCCAGTTGGCGTGGTGGGCGTGCGTCGTCCAGATTTTGGAGCCGTTGACGATGTATTTGTCGCCATGGCGAACCGCACGCGTCTTGAGGCTGGCAAGGTCGCTGCCCGAACCCGGTTCCGAATAGCCCTGGCACCAATAATCCTCGCCCGACAATATGCGCGGCAGGAAATGCGCCTTTTGTGCAGGCGTGCCGAATTTGCAGATCACCGGGCCGACGAGCTTGAGGCCGAGCACTGGCAGCGACGGCGCGCCTGCAATCGCGCATTCTTTTTCGAAGATGTACTTCTCGACCGCGGTAAAGCCCGCGCCGCCATCCTCTTGCGGCCAGAGTGTTGCGAGCCAGCCTTTTTCACTGAGGATCGCCTGCCATTCGCGCGTAATGTCTGGCTCGACGAACACCGATGGCGTGTTCGCAGCACCTTCGCGCAACCGTGCGTTGAGCTTTTCATCGAGGAAGCTCCGCACCTCATCCTGAAATTTCAGCTCATCTGCGCTCAGTGACAAATCCATTACTCAAACTCCCCCATCGCCCAGCGAATGCCCCGCCGCAGCGTTTCGTAAAATACAGGATAATTCCAGCCGCAGCGTTCGGGATGCTCCCAGAACGGCATCAGCTCGATCACGTCATAATGGCTGCGGCAATGGCCCAATGTGTTATAAAGAATCCCGCCCTGCCCCAGCTCACGCAGATAGAGGATCGGGACGATGGCATTGTCGTAATCCTTCTCGACAAACCCCGTCGCCTCGCCATCGAACCGCGTCTGCATCAGCACCTGGATCGGCGCGGTCGTTTTGGTGATGTAGAGTTCATCGATGATCTCGAAGTCATCGAGCCCGCGCGTCAGTGGGTGATCGCGTGTCGTGATCTCGACACGAAAATTGCCGATCGGCGGGTGCGCCTTGAACTGGGTGCCGAGCATTTCCATCACGTCGGGGCGCTCTTCAGGGCAATCGACCCCGCCGTCTGTAAAACGCAGGATCGAGTTTGTGCCGTGGAGCGCGAGCCAGCGACCGCCCTTATCGAGGAATGCGCGGATCGCGGTGGCCTCAGCGTCGGTCGGCAGCATGTCGCAGGTGTAAGTCACAAGGAACTGGCACGCCGCGATGCGATCGGTGTTGCTATAATCCATCGCGACCGTCGTGCGGATATTCTGGTGTTCGCCCAGCAGCTTGAGGATTTCGAGTCGGGCGAAATCAATGTCGTGATATTTCCCCGCCGCCACGAAATGCGCGTCTATCCGGCCAGTCATACCGTCAGCACCGTGCATGCCGAAACGCCCGGCGCGCCATAGACATGGGTGTAGGCGACCTTGGGGCTGCCCGGAACCTGCCGCGCGCCGCCGCGCCCGCGCAGCTGGACGACATTTTCATACACCTGCCGCAGCCCCGATGCGCCGATCGGCTCTCCGCAGGCGAGGCAGCCGCCATCGGTGTTGACCGGTAGTGCGCCTGTAATATGCGTCCGGCGCTCGGCGAACCATTGTTCCTGATCGCCATCGGCGCAAAAGCCATTCTCGCTCATATGCATGATTTCGGCACCGCTTTCGGTATCCTGCAACTGCGCGACATCGACGTCTTCGGGGCCGATCCCTGCCTTTTCGAATGCGGCTTTCGAGGCGACTACCGTAGGCGATGGCCCGCGTTGAACATCGAGCGAGGGGGCGAAGACTTCGAACGATCCCGGTGGCCGCGTGCGCATCACCGCTGCCTTCAGCCGCACCGGCATGATGCCCAGTTCGCGCGCCTTTTTTTCGCTCGCCAGGATCAGCGCGACCCCGCCTTCGGCTGGCGAGCAGAACATATATTTGGTCAGCGGATCGTTGACCATCGGCGCGTTGAGGATGGTGTCGAGATCGACCGGCGAGCGCCGCCAAGCGTGTTCGCAGCGCGCGCCATTCTCGAACGCTTTCTCGGCGACCAATCCCAGCGTGCGACGCGAAATGCCGTTGAGCGCCATGTAACGCTGGAGCTTCAGCGCAAAGAATTGCGTCGTCAGCATCATGCCTGTTTCGCCATACCATTCAGGCAGGCCGTAATCGGCGGGCGAGGCGTTGAACGCCCCGCGATCATGCTTGTCGAACCCGACCGCAAGGCCAATGTCGAACTCACCACTGGCAATGGCGCTATACGCCGAAGCAAGCGACGATCCGCCGGTCGCACAGCCGTTCGAGACGTTGACGATCGGGATGCCGGTCAGTCCCAGATCGTTGACGATGATGTCAGCCGCCCCTGAACTCGAAGAGCCTCCGTAAGCGAACTGAATGTCGGGCCATTCGATCCCGGCATCTGCCAAGGCTTGCCGCACCGCAAACACCCCCTGATCACGGCCCGAACGCCCCTCGGTCCGCCCGAAGGGATGGATGCCTGCGCCGATAATGCACACGTCGGTCATGCTGGATCTCCCGCAGGCGCAAACGCAAAGGTGGCGCGATCACCGAACGGCTCGATCACCAGCCGCATCGGCATTCCGATTTTGAGGCTCGACGTGACCGTCAGCCGCGTTTCGACGATCACCTGCCCCGGCAACTCGACATAGCCGACGCCGTAGGGCGCAAACGGCTTTGGCCCCGTGTAAGGTGCCTTGGGTTCGAACCCCTGGACGGTCCATGACCAAAGCGTCCCCTCGCGCGCCAGCAGCACCGCGTCATAGGCGTTCGCCGCATCGCCATCAGGCATCGGGAACACGATCCGCCCGCTGTCTTTGTGCGCACCACCGATCAGTTGCGGTTCGACTTCATCGGTCCACAGACCCGGTGCGATGGGGGAAAGCGTGCCCATCACGCCGCCTCCGCAAATGCGGCAAAGCCGGCCGCAGGATCGCCGAACAACTTGGAGAGGATCATGATCCGCTTCATCGCATGTCCAATGATCAGTTCGTCGGACATGCCCATCCCGCCATGAAACTGCACCGCATCCTGCGCCACGAGCGTTGCCAGTTCGGCAACCTGCGCCTTGAGCCCCGATCGTGACGCCCAGCGATCCGCCGAAGGCATCAGCAGCGCGCGATACAGCGCAGATTGCAGCTCTTCGCAGCGCGCATAATTATCGACCATCCGGTGCTGGATCACCTGAAACTGGCCGATCGGCTTTCCGAACTGCTCGCGTGTTTTGACGTAGGTCAGCGTTTCATCGAACAACCGCTGCGCCAGCCCGACCATTTCGGCCGATGCCATCAGCATGACATCTTCGACCGCCGCGAC
>JANOQL010000265.1:0-3445 GCA_031414835.1 Sphingomonadales bacterium
AAGCCGTTGCGATACGCTGCTTCGGGTGCAATAGGCAGTGGTATTCATTGCATATGCCAGTCAACCACCGCCTTTTTCTGCGCACTGCCGTCATTGGCTTAGCAGTTGCGCACGCAGGATCGGCCTGGTCGCAATCGACGCCATCGCCGACAACTCAAGTCGCCCCTCAAGAGACGCGTGAAGTCGATTTCAACTCCGACACCCTCGAATACGATACCGAAGCCGACATCGTCATTGCACGCGGCAGCGTAGCGATGACCACCGAGGGCAACCAGTTGAAGGCTGACGAAGTCAGCTGGGATCGCAAGACAGGGCAAGTTGTCGCAAAAGGTAACGTCGCGATCACCAATCCGGGTGGCGACATTGCTTATGGCGACACGATTGAACTGACCGATTCGCTGAAAGATGGCGTCGTCACCAATTTGTTGATCGTTCTTGCCGATGGCGGCAGGCTCGCCGCAGTGCGGGGCAACCGGAACAATGGCGTTTCGACATTGGAGCGAGCCGTTTACAGTCCATGCAAGGTTGAAGATCAGGAAGGCTGCCCGAAAAACCCGACATGGAAAATTTCGGCGCGAAGTGTTGTTCATAACCCCGAAACGAACCGGATCAGCTACAAGAATGCCCGGCTCGACGTGTTTGGCATTCCGATCTTTGCCCTCCCTGGGTTTTCGCATCCATCGAACAATGAAGGCGGCAGCGGCATACTTGTCCCCGATCTCCGTTTTTCACGCAACAACGGGATCGAAATTGCCATTCCGTATTATCTCCGCATCGGGCCCAATCGCGATCTGACAGTAACACCACATATTTTCAGCGAAACGGCACCCTTGCTCGAAAGTTCATATCGGTCGCTGACACGTTCGGGAGCCTATCGCGTGACGGGGTATGCGACCTATAACTCACGCCTGCCGACCAGCACTGTGGGCGGAACCAGCGAGAAGGATTTCAGGGGCTACATTGAAGGCTCGGGTAAGTTTCAGCTGACACCACGCTGGAGTGTGACTGGCTCAGCCCGTGTCGTGACCGACCGGACCTTTCTTCGCAGGTATGACATCTCGCGCGACGATCGCCTCCGCAATGTCATCGAAGCCAATCGCATTAGCAGAACATCGTTTCTGTCGGTAGCAGGTTGGGGATTTCAGACACTTCGTGCAGGCGACCCGCAGGGCCAATCGCCGATTGCGCTCCCGTTGATCGACTATCGGAAGCGAGTTGACGATACGCTGCTGGGCGGCAAAGCAGAATTTCAGCTCAATACCCTCGCGATTGCGCGCACTTCGGGGCAAGATACGCAAAGAGGGTTTGCATCGGCACGCTGGGATTTGCGGCGGATCACAACGCTTGGTCAGGAATTGGTGCTGACAGGTTTTGCTCGCGGCGATGTGTATCACACAGATGAAGCAGAGTTGACCCCGACAGCGCTTTATCGCGGGCAGAATGGCTGGCATGGCCGGGGCATCGCAGCCGCTGCGGCCGAGTTACGCTGGCCATTCATTGGCGAAGCGTTCGGCGGCAGCCAGCGCCTTACGCCGCGCGTCCAGTTCGTTGCTTCGCCACGCACAGCAAACTTGAGCCTGCCGAACGAGGACGCAAGATCGGTCGATCTTGAAGATTCGAACCTGTTCGCATTGAACCGGTTTCCTGGCTATGATCGCTGGGAAGATGGCGCCCGCATTACGTATGGACTTGATTGGGGTCTCGACCTCCCCGGGTTTTCGATCAATACTACCGTTGGGCAAAGCTATCGGTTTACCAGTCGTCCGGCAATTTTCCCTGATGGGACAGGTCTCAATGATCAGACGTCCGACATCGTCGGTCGGACAGATATCAAATACAAACGCTTCATCAGTCTGACGCATCGATACAGGCTCGACAAGGATCGGCTTTCGGTTCGGCGCAACGAAATCGATCTGACGTTTGGCAGCGACGATACCTATATTACGGCGGGATATTTGCGGCTGAATCGCGATGTCGATCGCGGCATTGAGGATTTGCGAGATCGCGAAGAAGTTCGCGTCGGTGGCCGTGTCCAATTTGCACGGTTCTGGTCTGTTTTTGGATCGGCGATTGTCGATTTGACTGACCGGCGCGAGGATCCGCTTTCGTTGGCCGATGGCTATGACCCCGTCCGGCATCGCTTAGGCATCGCTTATGAAGATGATTGCTTGCGCTTTGGCTTAACGTGGCGGCGCGATTACGATCCTGCTGGCGATGCACGTCGGGGAAATTCGTTTCAGCTTCGGCTATCGTTCAAGAATGTCGGATTTTGAGCTGGACGATTTCGGTCTAGGCAGCCCCGCGTCGAATGGATAAGGCGACGCGGAACATTATGTCAGCTACGGTTCAGCAGCACCTGTCTAGCGCAGTTTTGATGAATGCGGTCTCTGCACGAAGGATGAAGATGAAGAAACTCACCAGCCGCCTGATTGGATTGGTGGCAGTCTCAACGCTTGCAATCGCGGGCGCCGGACTTGCACAGACGGTAGAAGATAGCGGCGCCGTTCCGACAACAGGTCTCAACCTTCCATCGACGCTGTCGACTTTCGGCAAGGTTGAACCCAACCTTCGCAAAGCGACTGCCATCGTGAATGGTGAAATCATTACGGGCACCGATGTCGATCAACGGCTTGCCTTGATCGTAGTTGCCAATGGCGGCACAATTCCTGCCGACGAACTAGAGCGCCTGCGCGTGCAGGTTTTGCGCAATTTGATCGACGAAACGCTTCAAATTCAGGAAGCCAAAGCCAACAAGATCGAAATCACCAAAAACGATGTCGAGGGCGGCTTTTCGAGCATTTCGCAACGGTTTCGCCGATCGCCACAGGAAATGTCATCCTATCTGCGCACCGTTGGTTCTTCGGATCGCTCGATGCGTCGGCAGATCGAAGGCGAAGTCGCCTGGAGCCGCCTTTTGCGCCGCAAGGTTGAAGTCAACGTGAGCGATGCAGAGGTCAATCAGGTTCTCGAACGGCTGAAAGCCGCACGGGGAACCGACGAATTCAAAGTCAGCGAAATTTATCTTTCGGCAAGTTCGGACAACTCCGAAGAGGTGTTGACCGGGGCAAAGCGTATCATCGATCAAATCCGGCAAGGCGGATCGTTCGCAGCCTATGCACGTCAGTTTTCGGAAGCATCGACAGCCGTCGTGGGCGGCGACCTGGGGTGGATCAGGGCAGCTCAGCTCCCCGATTCGCTAGCGCAAGCTGTCCAGGAAATTTCGGTTGGCCAGCTGGTTGGCCCAATCGAGGTGCCCGGTGGATATTCGATCCTCTATCTTGGGGACGCACGAAAAGTGCTGACGGCAGACCCTCGCGATGCAGTTTTGGCGTTGCGCCAGTTGTCGATCAGCTTCCCCGCAACGATGTCATCGGCTGATGCACAAGCCAAAGCGAGCGCTTTTGGCCAGGCTGCGCAGACGATGGGCGGTTGCGGACGTGTGGAA
>JANOQL010000266.1:0-3491 GCA_031414835.1 Sphingomonadales bacterium
CACCCCAGTCAACGAGAATTGGCGCGCCGAAAAGGTGATGCTCCACAAGCTCGGCAGCGATCCCAAGTCCGATCGCGAGATTTACCGCGAGGCCGACCAAGGCTTTCAGGTCGGCGTCGGGATGACGCATTCGGAAAACTACATCCTGATCGCGACGGGCGATAATGAAACGAGCGAAGTCCGCCTGATCCCGGCGGATGCGCCCGATGAAAATCCGGTCCTGGTCCGCAAGCGCAAAAAGGGCGTCGAATATGACGTCGAGGAGGCTGAGGGTTTTCTCTATATCCACACCAATGAGGATAGCCCGCAATTCGGGCTCAAACAGGCCGCGGCGGTATCTCCCGGCGACTGGACCGATCTGATTGCGCCCGATCCCGATTTCTACATGACCGGCGTTTCGGTGTTCGCCGATCTGTTCGTGGTCGAGGGCCGCGAAAAGGGTCTCGATCAGGTGATCATCCATACCTATGATGGCGAAAAGCCGAAGCGGATCGCGTTTCCCGAGGCGAGTTATTCGGCGGGGCTCGACGAGAACCCCGAATTTGCCGTGACCAAGCTGCGGCTGTCATACGAAAGCATGGTCACTCCTGATACAGTGACCGAATATGACCTCGCGACTGGCACCCAGACCGTCCTCAAGGTGCAGGAAATCCCCAGCGGTTACGATGCCAGCCAATACACAACCGAGCGGCTCGAAATCGCCGCGCGCGATGGCACCAAGGTTCCGGTGTCGGTCGTCTACAAAAAGGGGTTCGAGAAGAACGGCCGGGGGCCGCTCTATCTCTATGCCTATGGCGCCTATGGCTATGCGATCCCGCCGGGGTTTTCGACGACGCGGCTGAGCCTGCTCGATCGCGGCTTTGCCTATGCCATCGCGCATATCCGCGGCGGAGACGATCTGGGGCAGCAATGGCAATTGGATGGCAAGCTGACCAAGCGGACGAACACCTTCACCGATTTCGTCGATGTGGCGAAGGGGCTGATCGATCTGAACTTCACCGCCAAGGGCCGGATCGTCGCAGCGGGCGGCAGTGCGGGCGGCGAGCTGATGGGGGTGGTCGTCAACACCGATCCTGAGCTGTTTGGCGCGGTCGCGGCGCATGTGCCGTTTGTCGATGTCCTGAACACGATGCTCGACGAAACCCTGCCGCTGACGCCCGGCGAGTGGCCCGAATGGGGCAACCCCATTATGGACAAGGCCGCGTTCGACCTGATCCGGAGTTACTCGCCCTATGACAATGTGACGCGGCAGGCTTACCCGCCACTGCTCGTCACCGCAGGCCTCAACGATCCGCGCGTGACCTACTGGGAACCGGCGAAATGGGTTGCACGGTTGCGTGAGGTTAAGACTGACGACAATATCCAATTGCTTAAGACCAACATGGGCGCAGGCCATGGCGGGAAGTCGGGCCGGTTCGAAAGTTTGAGGGAAGATGCCGAGGAGTTTGCGTTCTTCCTGTGGCAATTGGGGATGGTGGAGTAGGGGAGAGCGGTATGCGCAAGGCGATTAACATTATGGTGCAGGCTGGATTGGCAGCCTCGCTCCTGGCGTCGTGCAGCACGCAGATTAGTCAAGACAGTTTTGCGCCGCGACCCGGTGCGCTGGCACCGCCCGGTGAACTGATCGCGCCGCCTGGATACAGCCTGTCGCACACGCTGCTCGCGGTTGGCGATCTGGGCGTCGTTAATGCGGCATTTCTCGACAATCCGGCGAGCGATACGGTGATTATCTATCACGGCGGCAACGGTAGTTTTGTCTCGACCGGGTCGAAAACTGCCGGCGCGCTGGCTTTGGCGACGCAGGCCGATTTGATCCTTTATGACTATCCGGAACGCGGTGGCACGACGGTGCCCGCGACGATTGATGCCTCCATTGCCGTCGGTGCTCCGATGATCGCGGCGCTCAAGTCCAAAGGCTGGATCGGCAAGGGGCCAGTGTTCAATTACGGTTTCTCGTTCGGTGGATCGCAGGCAGCGGCGATGGCGCGGAACGGAGGTTTTGCGGGGTTGATCATCGAAGGCAGCGCACCCGATTATCTCGGCATCGGCAAGGATTTCGTGCCGGGGATCGCCAAGCCATTCGTCAAATTGCGGGTCGATCCCGAACTCAAAAAGTTCGACTATCTCGGCTATGTCAAAGTATCGAATGCGCCTGTTCTATTGATCGCAGGCGAAGCCGATACAGTGGTCCGACCGAAGCGGGTTCAAGAATTCTCCGCTGCTTTGAAGGCTGACGGGCCACCGACGACGCTCATCAATGTTCCCGGCGGCCATGGGGCAGCACTCACTCAACCGGCGGGTAGCGAAGCCGTTCGGTCATTTGTTCAGGCTCACTCAAAATAGCAGAACGCCCCAGGCTTCACGCTATAGAATACCGCTCAACCCGCACCTCATCCTCGCGCTTCCGCGCCTCGGCGATGTCCCATGCGGTCTGCATCCGGAGCAGCGTGTCCATCTTCACGCCGAACGCCTTTTCGACTCAGCCCCGTCATTGTGAGCGAAGCGCGGCAAGCCAGTGACCGACGCCGCACAGTCTGGAATGCCGCGTCGCTTTGCTCCTCGCAATGACGAGGCGGGGCGTGACATCACGGATATTTCCGTGCCGAATGAATGACTGTGAGGATATCGAGTTCAGTCGCCGATGCCAGACGATAGACCACGAGATACGGAAGGCCGGTTACCTTGAATTCGCGCGTGTCGGCAATTTCGCCGTCATGGCCCATCATCGGGAATTGATCGAACATCATGATCGTTTGCCGGATGCGGGAGATCACCCGGTCGGCCGCGTCCTTATCATCCTGAGCGATCCATTCGCGGATCGCGATCAGATCGTCCTGCGCCTGCGGCGTGAAATTAACGTTCAGGGCCGAGCTTTTTCCAGACGTGTGCGGCGGGGATGAGGCTGTCGCGATCCTGCGCCTGCTCCAGACCGCGTTCGACCTTGTCGCGTTTCCAATCGGCGTAACCCGGATCGGTTGCGGCGATTTCCTTGTCGGAAAGCGGGGCGGCTTTTGTAACCATTCAGCAAAGATATGCTATCGCCGTCCGCTTTGCAATAATTGCTCCAGAGCAAAGATCGGCACGAAGCGCCATGACCTTCACCCGCCACTTCACCGCCACGCCTGCTGACATCGACGAACTCGGGCATGTCAACACTGCCGTCTGGGTGCGACGGATTCAGGATATGGCGATGGCGCACTGGCAGGCGGTGGGTCCGGCACATGCTCTGGCCGAAGGTGCGTTCCTGATCATGGTTCCGTGGATCGGGCGCAATAGCAGGCCTACGCGCGTCAAAATCTCGCTCCATCGCGCGGCGCTCTATGCGATCGACGTCGCTGCCGCGATGCGCTGGTTGACGCGCTCCGCCTTTCTGGCAGAGGCGGCGCGTAACGAAATCGAAAGCCACTGTTAAACCGCAATGACCACCATTTCCCCAGAACGGATCGCAGCGCTTCTTTCGCGCCGCGAAGAGCTTTCGGCGCAGTTGGCGA
>JANOQL010000267.1:0-2527 GCA_031414835.1 Sphingomonadales bacterium
ATCCTCTTGGGCGAAGATGTCGCGGCCAAACAGGGCGGCGGCGTCTTCAAAATCTCGGCAGGACTCACTGAAAAATATGGCGAACACCGCATCCGCGCGACGCCGATTTCGGAACAGGCGATCATGGGCGCATGTGTTGGCGCGGCGCTCGCGGGAATGCGCCCGATTGCCGAAATCATGCTGATGAACTTCCTCACGGTCTCGATGGACCAGTTGGTCAACTATGCCGCCAAGCTGCGCTTTATGAGCGGCGGGCAGACCAATGTGCCGCTGGTGGTGCGCACGACAACGGGCGTCGGTGTCGGGTTCGGCGGGCAGCATAGCGACATGCTCGAAGCCTGGTTTGCGCATGTGCCGGGGTTGAAGATCGTCACACCCTCGAACCCTGCCGATGCCTACGGCCTGATGAAATCGGCGATCGCGTGCAACGATCCGGTGATCTTCATCGAGAACATCCTGTCGTATGGCGCGACCGGCGAAATCCCCGACGGCTATACCGCCCCTCTCGGCAAGGCTGCAATCGCGCGCGAAGGCAGCGATGTCAGCATCATCACCTATGGCCGCTGCGTCGCCGATGCGCTTGCGGTGGCAGGCGAGATGGAAGCCGATGGCGTCTCGGTCGAGGTCATCGATCTCAGAACCATCGCGCCTTATGATGAAGCCACCGTCACCGCGTCGGTTGCCAAGACCGGCCGCGCAGTGGTGCTTCACGAAGCAGTCAAGCAATACGGCACGGGGGCCGAGATCGCCGCACGGCTCAACGAAAAACTGTTTGGCAAGCTGAAAGCGCCAGTGCAGCGGTTGGGCGGCGCCTTCTCCGCTGTCCCGATGGCCAATGCGCTCGAACAGGCGTGGATCCCAACGAAGGACGGCATCAAGGCCGCGATCCACGCGACGATGAAGGGCTGACGCGCATGGCCAGCGAAATCCGCATCCCCAAAATCGGCATGTCCGCCACCGAAATGACACTCGTCGAATGGATGTTCGGCGATGGCGAACAGGTGACCGAAGGCGATGTGATCTACACCGTCGAAACCGACAAAACGACGCAGGAAATCGAAGCGCAGGCGAGCGGGGTGCTCAAGGTGATCGCGGCGGAGGGCGAGGTCTACCCGGTGGGCACGCTGGTGGGGACGATTGGGTAAAGGCAGGTGATGCTAAACACTTCGGCCATTCCGACGTGTATTTTTATGAGCGCAGCGACGCCATAGTGACCTTCTGTCTCGACGTTCTGCAAGATTTTGCCAAGATCACGATTTCCCTCTTCGCACGATGGCTTTGCCCCCCATGATGTCCTTCATCGCCTTGTTGACATCGGTCCTGGTCAAATCCTTGACCCTGCGTGGCTCCGACAGGTGAATGATGTGTCGCTTGATTTGCCCAGTGTCCGTGCCGATGGTCGATCGCCTGAACGTGCGGCCTTTACACTGCGTTTTGTAATCGATCCCATGTGCAAACTCTTCCCAGATCGGCAACTTTTCTAGTAAGCACCACGGAAGCAGATTGGGTCCAAGTCACGGCAGCATCTGGGCTAGAAGGCCAAACTTCCGCTTCACCTGTTCGTTGCCAACTTCGCAGAATGGCCTAGAAAGGCGGGTGTTGTCGGTCCTTGAATGATTCGGAAGGCACCTGCTCCTAAGGCAGAGGCCACACGTTTGAATCGTGTCGGGTGCGCCAATTTCCACTACTCCCGGATTCCTGATGACTGACAAGCCGACCATTCTCGTGACCGGCGGTGCCGGATACATTGGCAGTCACGCTACGCTCGCATTGCTAGATTCAGGGTATCGTGTGGTGGTTTTGGACAATCTGGTCACAGGCTTTGACTGGGCTGTCGATAAACGCGCCACCTTCATCCGTGGCGCGGTTGAGGACGATGCGATCATGCGGCCTCTGCTCCGCGATCATCAGATCAGGGCCATCATGCACTTTGCCGGATCGGTGGTGGTGCCCGAATCGGTGTCCGACCCGCTCAAATATTATCGCAACAATACCGCAGCCAGCCGCGCGCTGATCGAAAGTGCTGTGGCTTGCACGGTGCCGCATTTCATCTTTTCCTCGACTGCCGCGACCTACGGCATTCCCGAACGCGTGCCCGCGCAAGAAGGTGACCGGACGCTGCCGATCAACCCTTATGGCATGTCGAAATTGATGACCGAACACATGCTGCGCGATACAGCGTCGGCACATGCGATCAACTATTGCGCGCTCCGCTACTTCAACGTGGCAGGGGCTGACCCTGAAGGCCGTTCCGGGCAATCGACGACGGGCGCAACCCATCTGATCAAGGTCGCGGTAGAGGCGGTTCTCGGCAAACGCGACAAGGTCGATGTATTTGGAACCGATTTCGACACACCCGATGGCACTGGCGTGCGCGACTATATTCATGTCAGCGATCTCGCCGCAGCGCATGTTGCCGCGCTTGAAGCATTGATCGCTGAGCCCGAGCGCAGCCATGTGATGAACTGCGGCTATGGCCATGGCTATTCGGTGCTCGAGGTGCTTGATGCGGTCGAACGCGCATCGA
>JANOQL010000268.1:0-2633 GCA_031414835.1 Sphingomonadales bacterium
CTTGCGGTGCGGACCGCGCGGTCATTTTCCCACCAGCGCAGGCACGCGTTTTCGAACGGGAGGTCGAGGGCTTCGAGCAGACTGCGCACCTGCGCTTCGGTGTCATCGACCATCGTTTCGTAAATGACTCGATGCACCGCCCCCGGCTGAACGGCATCGAAATGCGCCATCAACCGCACATAATCGGCATAATATCGGCCCAGATCGTCAAGCCCGTAGGCGAACGACTGACCGCGTGCGAAATGCTGCTTGAAATTCGACCAGCAGCAGCCGAGCGGATGCCGCCGCGCATCGATGATCTTGGCACGAGGCAGCGCCAGCCGGATCAACCCGACATGCGCCCAGTTGTTCGGCAGTTTGTCGATGAAAAACGGCTTGCCTGTTTTCCGCTGGATGCGGGTGCGGTCGAGATAGTCGGTGCCCATGCCGGCCAGTTCTTCATCGGAAAACGCCGCCAGCCCCCCATCCCGCGCACCAACACGCGCCGCGAGCGCGGGCATGTCGGGCAATTCCATCGTGCCTTCGACTTGAGAGTGGCTGGCAAGGATTTGCTCGATCAGCGTTGACCCTGCACGCGGCATCCCGACGATGAAGATCGGATCTGGATCGGGGCAGCCCTTGCCGCCACGCGTTGCGAAAAGTTCGGGGGTGAAGATCGAAATGGCGCGATCGACTTGGGCAGTCGTTGTTGCGGGATCATAGGATAACAGTTCGCGCCGCAGCCGGTTGGCGGTGTCGTAATGCCCGAACGCACGAGCGGAATCCTTGCGATCCTCATGCGCTTTGCCCAGCGCAAAATGGAGGTGGAAGCGATCCTCCAGTTTCAGATCACTGCGATCCAGTGCTGCCTCCATCGCGGCAATATCCATATCGGCAAACGCGAATGTCTTGAGATTGGCAAGGCTCCACCACACTTCGCCGAGCTGTGGCGCGATGCCGGTTGCCTTGCGGTAAGCCGCGATTGCATCGGCCTGCCGCCCGACGGTTTTCAGGACGTGCCCGTATGACATCCAGACCTTTGGCTGGCCGCCATGCTGGTCCAACACCGTTTCATACAGTGCAATCGCTTCGGCATAATCGCCCAGCCGCCCATGCGCTGCGGCCTTCAGATTGGCGTTGCCCGAATTGTCGGGATCAAGCTGCGCCACCGCCTCAAGCTCGGCAATCGCCTCGGCAGGTTTGCTCTGGCGATAGAGCACCATTGCCAGATTCGACCGCGCAGCGAGAAACCCGGGGGCGAGTTCGACCGCGCGGCGCAGCAGGTTTTCGGCATCGGGATACCGCCCGATCCGCCCCGCCAGTTCGGCCAGCATCCGCATCGCAGTCACTTCGAACGGATCGCGCTTGAGTTCGGCTTTGAGCAGCGGTTCGGCATCATGAAGCCGGTTTTCGGACAGAGCCAATGCTGCAGCCATCAACGCCGGATTCGCCCGCGCCGCGCCGAAATCAGGCGTCACACCCGATCTGCCTGCACGATGGCGTCCGCCGCGCGGAGCGCTGCCAATATGCGCGTGAGGTGGTGGAGATCATGAACTTCGACATCGACAAGGTTGGTATGAAACGTCGCGTCGCGAGCATCGAGCTTAAGATTGAGGATGTTCGCCTTGTGCGTGCCCAATATGCCGGACATGATGCCGAGTGATCCGGGCTCATTCTTGACAATCACCGACAGCCGCGCGGTCGCGCCATCCGATCCATCGCCCCACGCCAGATCGAGCCAATCGGCATCGACGCCATCGGCAAGGCTGTTGCAATCGATGGTATGGACAACAATCGATTCCTCGGGCCGCCGCAACCCGACGATCCGGTCTCCAGGCACCGGGTGACAACACATCGCAAGATCATAAGCCACGCCCGGCGTCAGGCCGCGAATAGAAATCGCCTCGCGCTGCGGCGGCAACAGCGATTCATCGCCCGCAGACCCAGGCATCAGCGCTTCCATCACTTGCCCGTCGCCAACCGTCTGCCGCGCAATCGCCACCATCAGTTCGGCTTTGTCGGGCAGCTTCAATCGCTTTAGCCCCTGATCGATCGCGTCAGGCGCAAGCTGGGTTGGCAGCCGCTTGACGATTTCATCGAAAATCTTGGTGCCAAGAGCAATCTGTTCGGCACGTTCCTTGTGCCGCACGAACCGGCGGATTGCCGCGCGCGCCTTGCCAGTGATCGCGATGTTGAGCCAGTACGGCTGCGGCTCCTGCGCTTTCGAGCGCAAGATCTGCACCTGATCGCCATTTTCGATCTCGGTGCGCAGCGGCACGACGCGGCCGTTGACCTTCGCCCCCACCGCCGTGTCGCCCAGATTGGTGTGCACCGCATAGGCAAAATCGATTGGCGTTGCCCCCTTGGGCAGCTGGATCAGTTCGCCTTTGGGCGTGAACGCAAAGATGCGATCCTGATACATCGCCATCCGCGTGTGTTCGAGCAGCTCTTCAGGGCTGGCGGCATGATCGATGATTTCGATCAGGTCGGCAAGCCAGCGCACCTGACCGTCAGGCGCTTCGCCCTTTTGCTTGTAACTCCAGTGCGCCGCGACGCCGCGTTCGGCCTGGCCGTGCATATCGGCACTGCGGATCTGGATTTCGATCCGCACCTTATCCTGATGCATCACCGCGGTGTGGAGCGAGGAATAGCCG
>JANOQL010000269.1:0-2919 GCA_031414835.1 Sphingomonadales bacterium
CAGCTCGGTTCGATAGGTGTTGGCGAACGCCGTTCTCCAGATGGCCAGCGGATCGGAACCCGGCGGTGTCAAAGGCGATGCGAAGTTCAACAAGGTCTCGATGGCCTGAACAACTGCGGCGGCGATTTCCACCCGGTCTTCATCCGAAGCCGTCCAGACGAGCCGAACCGGCTGCGCCAATCGGGCATAGGTCGAAGGGTCGCGCGCCGCGACACTTGTCTCACGGTGCAAATGGAAACGGCTCAACACGGCATATTTGGCAGCCAGCCCATCGGAGGCGAAAGGAAATACATTTGGCGGCAACAATTGATTGAGCCAAGCGAACCAACGGCGGTCGAATGCACGCCGGTAATCGTCAACGATCACGTAGAAATCGAGCATCCCCGACAAAGTGGCATCGCGCAGACACGATCCATAGAATATGATTGCCCGCGTCCCGGGATGCTTTGCCGCAATCGCTCCGGCCATTGCCGACACGCGTGGATCGACTGGCTCGGCAAGCTCTGCCGATACCAGCGCTTCGAGCGTCGTCACGCTGCGAGGCGGAGGAAGGGCACCGGCGCAGTGGCGCGCAGCACGATCGGATGGCCGGTCCGGGCATGGAATTCTTCGCCATCGAGAATCACGCTCGACCGGTCGCTTTCGATGCGGATCATATCGCCCTGTTCGACATAGACGCCGTCGATCTGTTGCCCGTCGAGCCGCCCCCTCAGGCTCGCGACAATGGCGCTGATCAATGCCCATGCCGATTGGTCGACCGCCATCAGTTTCATGCCACCTGTCGCCGACTGCGCCTGACTGCCCAGCAACATGCGCTCGAGCGTGGTGACGACCAGAAACGCGAGACGTTGCGCCACCTGTCCGTCCCTGATCAGCGACACCCGCACCGGGATCGATTTGGGCAGGAACAGCCGCCCGCTCAACCCGAAGATCAATGACAGGAAGACGACGATACCGGCCAGAAAATGGCTTATGCCATTGGGCAGTCCCATCGGGTAAATCTTGTGGCGACAATACAGGATCGTATCGGCAAGCCCCGCGCCACCCAGAAACATGCCGAGCACCGGCCGGTTGCTCGGCGCATCGCCCTCGGTCAGCGCAATGAGTTCGCGTTCGACAAGATGCGGTGCAAGGTCTCCCTGCGCAAGTTCGACAATCCGTTCGAGCGCGGCAATGGGATCGCCGACTGCGCCCAGATCGAGCGCAATCAGGTTGGTTTTGCCATTGGGAAGCACAGCCACCGGCGGCGGCGTCCGCCCGAATGCTCCGCCGTTGTAGATTTCGGTGAGCGCGGCCTGCACCGTGCCATCGCCGCCATTGATGATCAGAACGCGCGGGCTGACGCGCGCAATCGTTTCGAGTGCTTCGCCGATCTGCGACGCGGCCTCGACCTCATAATGAAATATATCGGGGCGGCTGGCACAAAAGCTGCGGATCTGCGGCAACAAAGCGCGATTGCCCGTCGAAGAGGGGTTCGACAACAAAGCGACCGCCACGCCCATCAGCTGGCAGACTTGATGGGCTTGAACGATCCGCCCTGGATATACTTCATTGTGATCGGCACCATCGTGATCCCGCCACCGGCGTTGACCACGACCTGCGAAGCGGCTGGCTTTTTGCCGAGAAAAAAGTCGAACAGCGACACATTGGGATTGCCCGATACACCCGCGCCATCGGCACGATCGGTATCGCTGTTGCCGTTAATATCATGCCGAACATCGACAACATACGGGCCGGCGCGTGGAACGGCCATGCAAATTTCAACGCTGCCACTATCGGGCAGTGAAACCAGCGTCCTTCGCAACGCACGCTTTTTATCGAACCATGCCGCTTTGGTGGCCCCCGGGAATGTGCGAACCCGCACGGTTCCGCCGCGCCCCTTGAACCCTGTCACCCGGACGAGCAACGCTGGGCCTGCGCTTTGCGCACACCGTGCCGCATCGGGGCCGAGCACCGATGCGTCTGCGGCCACGCCGGGCATCGCCATCGCGACAGGCAAAGCCGCCAGGCTGGCAAGAATTTTGCGCATGACCGCACGACTCCTCAACGCTATACCCGGTGAAACGCTGCCGGTTTGGTCCGAACTCCAGACAGCCAGTGACGGGCCAATGCGGCGAAATCATGGTGAAACGGCAAATATCACGCCAATGCTGACAGCAACCGATCGCTATATTGCCCGGCTGATATTCCTGCCGCTGGTCGCTTCGCTTGTCATTTCGGCGATGCTTCTGGTGCTCGACAAAATGCTCCGGCTGTTCAACTTTGTCGCTGCCGAAGGCGGCCCTGTCAGCGTCGTCTGGAAAATGCTGGCAAGCCTGCTGCCTGAATATCTGTCGCTTGGTATTCCTTTGGGATTGCTGCTCGGCATTCTGCTCGCGTTTCGGCGGCTGGCGCTGTCATCCGAACTCGATGCGTTGCGCGCGGTGGGATTGAGCGACTGGCGGCTGCTGCGCGTGCCGTTCATCTATGCGATCGTGCTGGCCGCAGTGAACCTTGCCATTGTCGGGTTTGCGCAGCCTTATGCACGGTTCCAGTATGAACGGCTGGGATTTGAACTGCGCTCGGGCGCTCTGGGCGCGTCAGTCAAGGTCGGAGAATTCACCCGGCTGGGCAAGACTTTGACAATGCGGATCGAACAATCGGCCAATGAGGGCCGCGAACTTTCAGGGCTGTTCGTCATGACCGAAGGCAGAAAGGGTCAGACCGTGGCGGTCACGGCGGCCAAAGGCGCGTTCCTTGCAACCGACGATCCCGATACGATCATCCTGCGGCTCACCAATGGTGTCCTTGTTCACAACGCGCCAAAATATGAAGCCCCGCGCATCCTGAATTTCACCAGTCACGATCTGCCGATCGACCTTCCGCGCATCGAAGCGTTCCGCAATCGCGGCGGGAAAGACCGGGAGCGAACGATCCCCG
>JANOQL010000270.1:0-2371 GCA_031414835.1 Sphingomonadales bacterium
GTCCAGATGCACGGCGGGATCGGGATGACCGACCAATATGACATCGGGCTCTATATGAAGCGCGATCGCGCACTTGCCGAATTTATGGGCGATCAATGGTTCCACGCTGATCGCGTCGCAAAACTGAACGGATATTGATCACTCCCCTCTCGCTTGCGGGAGGGGCCGGGGGTGGGCCGTGGCCGATCTCGCGAAACACCCACCCCTAGCCCCTCCCGCAGGCGGGAGGGGAACAAGAAGGACAAAACATGGACATCGCCAAACTTTTCAGCCTCGAAGGCCGCGTTGCACTGGTGACGGGCGGATCGAAAAACCTCGGCAAACATATCGCTGAAGGCTTCATCGCGGCGGGATGCGACCGCGTCTATATCAACTCGCGCAAGGCCGCAGCGTGCGAGGCGACCGCCGCCGAGCTTGGCCCCAAGTGCATTCCGCTGCCGATGGACGTATCTTCGGTCGCCAACTGCAAGGCGCTGGCCGCCGCCTTGGCCGAGCGCGAACCCAAGCTCGATATTCTCGTCAACAACGCAGGAGCCGCGTGGGGCGAACCGTTCGAAACCTTCCCCGAAGTCGGGTGGGACAAGGTGATGGACCTGAACGTCAAAGGCCCGTTCTTCCTGACGCAGGCGCTCTATCCGCTGCTCAAGGCCGCCGCATCGCAGGCGCAGCCCGCCAAGGTGATCAACATCGGTTCGATCGACGGCATCCGGTTGAACCCATGGGAAACCTATAGCTATCACGCGTCGAAATCGGCGATCCTTTACCTCACCAAGCGGATTGCGGCGCGGCTGGTGCAGGATCAGATCAATGTCACCGCGATTGCGCCCGGCGCGTTCGCTTCGGATATGAACAAGGCCGCGCGCGATCACGGGGACGCGGTGGCAACACGGATTCCCAACAAGCGGATCGGGATTGCCGAAGATATGGCGGCGGCGGCGATCTATCTCGCGTCGAACGCGGGCAATTATGTGATCGGCGATACGATCACCGTCGATGGCGGCGTCGCGCATGCCAATATCGGCGATGGCGGCATCGACGCATGAGTGTTCACGGGCTGGCCGACGGCCCATTCGCACCGGTCAAGGCCGTCCTCGAAGCCAGCATCGCGAGCGGGGCGGATATTGGCGCCTCATTCTGCGCAACCAAGGATGGCGAGACTATTGTCGATATCTGGGGCGGCCATGCCGATCCCGCCAAGACTCGCGAGTGGGAGCGTGACACCATCGTCAACGTCTATTCGACGACCAAAACGATGGCCGCACTGACGGCATTGATGCTGGCGGATCGCGGCGTGATTGCCTTCGAAGATCCGGTGGCGAAATACTGGCCCGAATTTGCTGCAGGCGGCAAAGCCGATGTGACCGTCGCGCATGTCATGAGCCATTCGGCAGGGCTGTCGGGCTGGAAAGAGCCGATTGCCAAGGGCGATCTCTATGATTGGGACAAATGCACTGCGCTGCTCGCAGCACAAACGCCGTTCTGGGAACCGGGGACCGCGCCCGGATACCACGCGCTGACGCAAGGCTATCTGATCGGCGAAGTCATCCGCCGCGCCACCGGCAAGACCATCGGCACGGTGTTCCGCGAAGAGATCGCCGAACCTTTGGGGGCCGATTTCCATATCGGGCTGGCCACATCCGAAGATGGTCGCGTCGCCGAATTGCTCCCACCGCCCTCGGCACTCGCCGCCGAAATTTCATCCGATCTGCAAACCAATATGGCGACCAATCCGGGGATCGATGTTCACGAAACCAAAACGCGGGCATGGCGCGCCGCTGAAATCCCCGCAGCGGGCGGCACTGCCAATGCGCGCGCAGTTGCCGAAATCCACACCATCCTCGCCAATGGCGGCACTGCCAAGGGAAAGACCTTCCTGTCCGAAGCCGGCTGCCGCCGCGCGCTCGAATGTCAGGTTGAAGGCACCGATCTCTGCCTCGGCATTCCGGTGCGTTTCGGGCTGGGGTTCGGCTTGCCCGGCGGGATGGTGCCATTGCCTAATCCCAACAGCTGCTATTGGGGCGGCTATGGCGGGTCGCTCGCGATCATCGACATGGATGCGCGCACAACCTTTTCCTACGTCATGAACCGGATGGAAGGCACCACTACAGGCGACGCGCGCGGTTTTGCGCTGGTGATGACGACGTGGCAGGCATTGATGCTCTAGATCGCAGCTCGTACCCGACCCTCCGCTATGTCGAGCGCAGTCGAGACACGATGGTGCGCTCCCCAGTCTCTCGACTTCGCTCGAGATGAGCGGGAACGAGCGATTCCGCAAAGCCCGTCACGCCGCGTCGCTGATCCCCAGCTCGGCGAGCTTGCGATACAGCGTCGAGCGCCCGATGCCCAATCGCCGCGCCACTTCGGTCATCCG
>JANOQL010000271.1:0-3280 GCA_031414835.1 Sphingomonadales bacterium
GACTTCCTGAAACCCCTCACGATCACGATCGCCGCGCGCAACATCGCCGACGAACAGGATCATGGGTTGCGAATCCTGCATCGCGACATGAACGCCGATCGACGCATTGGTCGCCCCCGGCCCGCGCGTCACGAACGCCACGCCGGGCCGCCCGGTCAGCGCGCCATCGGCACACGCCATGTATGTCACGCCGCCTTCCTGACGGCAGACGATGGTCTCAATCGCGGGCGTATCGTGCAGCGCATCGAGGACGGCGAGGAAGCTCTCGCCCGGAACAGTGAAAATGCGGTCGCACCCCTGGATCACAAGCTGATCAACAAGAATACGCCCGCCAGTGCGGGGGGTGGTGGTCATGGGAGGCGCTATAATGGGGGAGTGGGGATGGGGGAAGTGGTGGCAGCAGGTTGTGACTGTAACTTAAACTTGACAACTCTAGGATATTAGGGTTGAGCGTATCGATGTTCGAAGTCCGTCGCACAGCCGAGTTTATCGCTTGGCTGACGGAATTGCGTGATGTGCAAGCCCGCGCACGGATCGCAAAGCGGTTAGACAGGATTGCCGATGGCAATTTCGGCGATGCCAAGTCGGTCGGCGACGGAGTGAGCGAACTTCGTTTCACGTTCGGGCCGGGCTATCGCGTCTTTTACACGATGCGAGGCGAAATCGTTGTTATCCTGCTCTGCGGTGGCGACAAAGGGTCGCAATCGCGCGACATCGAACGCGCCGTTGCGCTGGCGAAGGAGGTTTGAAGATGGCCATCGAAACCAAGCCGTGGGACGCGGCCGAGGTGTTGCAGACACCAGCGGATATTGCCGCCTATCTCGACACCTATCTCAAAGATGGCACGCCCGAAGAACTCCTCCGCGCTATCAACACGATTGCTCGTTCGAAAGGTATGTCTGCCTTAGCGCGCGAAACCGGGATAAGCCGTGAGGCGTTGTATCGGGCGTTGAGCGACACCGGCAATCCGACGCTCGATACGCTGCTGCGCGTGATGAAAGCGCTTGGCGTGCGGCTGGCGGTGGCGGCTTGACAGGCTAACCTCGTGAACGTGTCAGCACTTGTCTTGCGATACCGCAAATATCTGAAAGCAAAGATAGTGAAGGGGGAGGCGACATTTGACGTCCAAACTTTGCCTTGGTTTTCGCCATTAATCCTCGCCGGTATTCTATGCTTCACTTTCGACATTCAGCAACCCGTCAACTTAATTCTTGTGATCCCAGCAGGGGCGATTGGCGTGCTGGGCATTGCCTTTGTGACTTTGGTGTTCATCGTTGACAGTTGATCTGGAGTACAAAAGCCCCCTCAACCCGGCCGGGTCCAGATCCAGCTGAGCGTCACCACGGCCACGCCGAGCGGGATCAGCGATTTGGGGTAATCGAGGAACGCAAAGCCCAGCCCGATGCTGCCGGCGAATGCCACGCTCGCGCCGATCTTGCCGCCGCGCCCGATGGCACCGCGTTCGCGCCACGCGCGGATATGCGGGCCGAAGCGGGGGTGCGCGAGCATCCTGGCTTCCCACACCGGATGCCCGCGCGCAAAGCAGAATGCGGCGAGGATCGCGAATGGCACGGTGGGGAGCAGCGGCAGAACGATTCCGATGGCGCCCAGCCCCAGTGCGGTCAGTCCGGCGGCAGTCCAGAGCTTTTGTGTGGGGGTGCGCGGCATGGGGAACGCTTAGGCGCGTGATCGCGCGGCGTCATGCGCAAATACTGTTGTAGCGACCGCTACATAATGCTATCAGCACATCCAACCCCGCTCATGTCGAGCGTAGCCGAGAAGCATTGGTGCGCACCAAAGTGTCTCGGCTTCGCTCGACACAACCTCTCGACTTCGCTCGAGGTGAGCGGTTTGGGCATTGGTTAAAGGAGGAGTTAGTCACATGACACAGCAGACAAACCGCATTGGGCTCACGACCCGCCAGACGATCCTTTCCGCGATCATCGGCGTGGTGCTCTGGTTCGCCGCGGCGATGCTGCTCCGTGCGCTCGAAGGCAATGCTGTGTTCGATGGTGGCAACTGGGCGTTGTTCTATGTCGCGGTCGTGATCGGTACGGTGCCATTCATTCCGATGACTCGGGTTCTCGCAGGGCTGCCGCATGACAAGGTTGGCACCGGGGTCGCGCTGGCAACGGCGACGGCGATGCTGTTCGATGGTGTCGCGCTGGCGTGGTTTCCGGGTCTCTATGGCACCAGCGCGGCACACGTTGCCAATTCGGGCGCGGCGATCCTGTGGGGCGCGGGTGTGGTAGTGATGCTGGGGTTTGGGTTTACGAGACAGCCTAGAAGCTGACACACCTGCTCCGTCTACCCTGAGCTTGTCGAAGGGCTGTCCTTTCTGGGGGGACAGACAGAAAGGCAGGGCTTCGACAAGCTCAGCCTAGACGGATTCTGGTCAGATGGTTTCGGAGGCTATCCAAGCGCATCGCGCACCGCCGCGTCCATCCCCACTGCCTTCAACACGAACAGCCCATCGATACTCGCGAGCAGCAGCGCCGCCTGCCGCGTGCGATCTTCCTCTGGGCAGTCGAGTTGTGCCGCGCCCCAAGCCAGAAACCCCTCACCCAAATGCGTGCCGATCTGTTGGCAGAAGGCATCACCCCGCGCAGCGCCGCTCGCGATTTCAAGCCAGAGTTTCATATAGGGCCCGACGTCATCGACCATCAGCGCTGTGGCGAGCCGGACGCGCAACGGCTCGAACGGCATCGGCCCGCCCATCTCTGCCGTCAGCCGCGCGGTCAATTGCGCCGCGATCCGCTCGGCTGCGGCGCTCATCGCTTCGGCCTTGTCGCGGAAATGGTAGAGCAGCATCCGGTCGCTCAGCCCTGCGGCTGCCGCCAATGGCCTCAGGCTCGATCCCGCCAGCCCATGCGCCAGGACGTGATCGGCGAGCGCATCAATGATCTGGTCGCGGCGCTCTGGGGATCGGGTCACGCCAGAGCCCTCAAGACTGATGGATCGCCTTGGTGACCATATAACTTTCGAGCCCTTCCGGCCCGCCCTCGCTGCCGAACCCTGAATCCTTGACGCCGCCAAACGGCGCATCGGCGACCGAAATCCCGAAGCCGTTGATGCCGACCATCCCTGCCTCGATCGCATCGCCCAGAATGTTGGCGCGGCGGGCATTCTCAGTAAAGGCGAATGCGGCGAGGCCATAAGGCAGGCGGTTGGCCTGCGCGATGGCATCGTCCAACGTCGCGAACGGGGCGGCAAGCGCCAGCGGCCCGAACGGCTCCTGGCTCATCACATCGGCCTCGATTGGGACATCGGCGATCAGCGT
>JANOQL010000272.1:0-3206 GCA_031414835.1 Sphingomonadales bacterium
TCCGCCACCGATGACTTCGAAGTTGGCCACTTTCGGTGACCCGCTCAAAAGCCGACATGCCCGGACTGGCTTCCGCGCAAGGACTGCTCCTGTTTCGTCGAGGAGACGGTGCCCTGCCGCACGACCCTGTGTCGCACCAGCCGTTGCCAAGGGGTGTCAACCCTCAGCGCCTTGCCACCCCAACTGCGCTAGCAACGGATGAAGTGACGCGGCGGGCATTAGCCCCATAGGCATGATCCTGTCAAGAACATTGGCGGAACATGAGGGCGAATTGTCCTATAAGCCAATCCCCCGCCTCGACCAAGACCATGCCCGGTGGTGCGAGGGCGGTATGGAGCGTGATGATAATGGCTTGGATACACAATCGACTTTGCCGCCGCTCAATTCGAAGCGGCTACCCTAGCAGCCGCCCCAGCACGACATGTGTTGCCACGTCTGCGACGCCTGCCAGCCCTGCCACTTCGCCGCGTACGGTTTCAATGCCATCGACATGTTCGGCGGCGACGCGGATGATCATGTCAATCGCCCCAGTTACCGAATCAATCGCTTCTACGGCGGCGATTGTCCGCAATTTGGGAGCAATCTGCGCACAGCGGGTGCCAGGTTCGAGCCTGACAAACAGATAGGCCGCCTCGCGCTGTGACGCATCGCCGTCGATGATCGTGAACTGGGCAATTGCGCCGGACGATTGCAGCCTCGCAATTCGATCCTGCGTCGCGGTGCGCGACAGGCCGATATCGCGCGCCAGCGCCACGACCGGTCGCCGTGCGTCGCGCCGGAGCAAAGTCAGCAATAGACGGTCTTTGTCATCCATGTCGTTCCCTGACCGGCATTATGCCGCCCGCGCCGTCGCAATGCCTGATGAACCCGGCAGATGACGAGACCAAAGCGGGAGTCGCGGAGGTCAAGACAATGCCAGATCCAGTTCGCCTGATGGTGACCCCGAATATTGTCGGTCGTCAACCCGCCGGTCGCGCAACATCCAGTTTGAACCCTGTGGCCAATCCGAAGGCCAAGCTCAGATATGGGGCCGCCGGGCCAAGTTACTGGACCACATTCTGGCGCGATTTCAGCGTCGATGATCGTCCGCTCGAGCGGTGTCATATCCCGGGAGATGGGCAACAGGCGGTCGATGGACATTGGGCACATTTCGCTGACGGGCTTGCTTCGGAAGGGCAAGTGATCGATCTGGGATGCGGGGCCGGTATCCTTGGGCGCGTCCTGCTCAAACACCGGCGCGATTTGCGGGTGGCGGGCGTCGATTTCGCGCAAGTCCCGGCGATCGTGATGGCCAACCTCACGATCCACCCGTGGGTCAGCATGGATGACCTGCCCTTCGGCGATGCCAGCTTCGATGCCGCGGTCAGCCTGTTCGGGATCGAATATGGCCAGATCGACCAGACCGCGCGCGAACTGGCGCGAGTCTTAAAACCGGGAGCGCCATTCAGCTTTCTGATCCACCACCATCAAAGCGAGATCGTGCGCGAGGGGGCGATGCGACAACGGGGACTGCGTGACCTGCTGTCAGGGCGGATGCGAGCCGCGTTTCTGGCCGGAGCAGCCGAGCGTTTCGAAGAGCAATATCGACGGCTTGAAACCGAATTTCCCAAAGAGCCGTCGGTCAAGATGTTTAGCGATCATTTTCGGCGCAACCTCACGCGTTCCCAAGGCGAACGGCATGAGCTGTGGCAAAAACTGGCCGACGCGCTCGATCCCGAAATCACGCTGACATTGCAGATGGAAAAGTGCGCGAAATCGGCAGAACATCTGGGCATCTGGCTCGTTCCGCTCCTCTCGGCAATGCGCGCAGTGCGCGTGTCGGTGCTGCGACGCGCTTCTGGCGAGCCGATTGCCTGGGATGTGAGCGGCGTTCGGTAGTCACGCGCATTACTGGCGTTTCGGGCATTCCCGCCCTAAGCGCGCCTGCGATGACTGACATTCCCGGCCTTCCCGCGCGCCGTGCGGCGCTTTCGTTGCTCGATGCCGTGATGCGCAAGGGCTTACCGCTCGAAAGCGCGCTGGGGTCGGCGACGCGGGCGCTGCCGCCGCCAGACAAGGCACTGGCGCGGGCGATTGCGAGTGAGAGCTTGCGCTGGCTGCCCGATCTCGATGCGCTGATCGATAGTGCGACGCGGCTGCGGCTGGCGGACGATGCCAAGGCGCGGATGGTGTTGCGGCTGCTGCTCGCGCAGGTGCTGGTGATGAAAACGCCGCCGCATGCCGCGATTGCGACAGCACTGCCGCTGCTCGAAGGCGGGCCACGGCGGCTGGTGCACGGCGTGACGAGCGGATTGCTCAAACGCAATGTTGCGCTGCCACAGGCGCCCAATCTGCCGCTCGATATCGAGGCGCGCTGGACGCAGGCCTGGGGTGCTGCGGCTGTCGAGGATGCACGCGCCGCGCTGGCCAGCCGTTCGCCGCTCGATCTGGCGTTGCGCGATCCTGCTGAGACGCAGGCGCGCGCCGAGGCGCTGGGGGGTGAAAGCCTCGCCCCCGGCCATATCCGGCTTGCCGCCGAAAGCGATGTCCCTACCCTCCCAGGCTTCGATGACGGCGCGTGGTGGGTGCAGGGGCTGGCGGCATCGATCCCGGCGCGATTGTTCGGCGCGGGCGGTGGGCGGAGCATTCTCGATCTGTGCGCGGCGCCGGGTGGCAAGACGATGCAACTCGCGGCGGCGGGTTGGCAAGTGACCGCGCTCGATAATGATCAGCAGCGGCTTGACCGGATCGGCGAGAATCTGGCGCGCACTGGGCTCACTGCCGATCTCGTCAAGGCCGATCTGCTCGACTGGACGCCGCCTGCGCCAGTCTCTGCGATCCTGCTCGATGCGCCGTGCAGTGCGACGGGCACGTTCGCGCGCCACCCCGAAGTCCTCCACCGCGCGCGGCCTCGCGACATTGCAGCGATGGCCGAGCGGCAGAGCGAAATGATCGAGCGTGTGGCAGGCTGGCTCGCGCCGGGCGGCGTGCTGGTTTACGCGACCTGCTCGCTCGAACGCGAAGAGGGTGAGGGTCAGGTTCCGGTGGCCGAAGCGGCGGGTCTGGTGCTCGATCCAATCGCCGCACCCGTCGCAGGGTTCGCGCCGACACCGCATGGCTGGTTGCGCATATTGCCTTCTCCGGGTGTGGACGGCTTTTTCATCGCGCGGTTTCGGAAGACCTAGCGACCATTGATCGCTGACTGAAACCGCTCATGTCGAGCGAAG
>JANOQL010000273.1:0-2441 GCA_031414835.1 Sphingomonadales bacterium
ATGGGGTCTGCCGGGCCGCAGCCGACAGTTACGCCGATTGTGCGCCGTCACAAGGGCGCTTCTGACCAGGCCTATGCCGTGATCGCGTGGCCCTTGGGCGGGGGGGTCGAAGGCACTTATGAATCGCGCAAACTCGAAATCCTTGCGCAGATTTTCAACGACCGCATGTTCGACAAGTTCCGCGAGGCCGAAGGGGCCAGCTATTCGCCAAACGTCGGCGCAACATGGCCGTTGGGATTGACTCGCGGCGGCAATTTTGTGGCGCTGTCACAGGTCGATCCCAAAAATGTCGATCGCTTCTTTGCGCTGACACAGGAAATCGCGGCCGATTTCGCAACAAAGCCAGTGACTGCGGACGAGCTTGCGCGCGTGATCACCCCCTTGCGTGAACTCATCGCGCGCGCGTCATCGGGCAATACGTTCTGGCTCAACCAGCTTGCTGGCGTCAGCCGCGAACCGCGCAAGCTGAACGCACTTTCGTCATTGCTTCCAGACTATGACCGGATCACCGCGACCGACCTGCAGGAAACCGCCAAACGCTGGCTGGTGCCGGGCAAAGCGATGATGGTGGCGATCACGCCCGATGCAGCTGGAACCGCGGGCAGCGGGCACTAGCGCTAAGGAATCGCATAGATCAGCGGATGCCGTCAACCGCTGCAAGAACCGCCGCATTGTCATCACGAACCTTGTAATCGGCGGCAATCGTGCGCCAGCGGACCGTGCCGGTGCGGTCGATCACATAGGTCGAAGCCTTGGGAACGCCGTATGCAAAGCTCCCTTTGGCATAGGCCGGATCGCGGAGGCCAAACGCATCGATCATCGCCGATTTGCCATCGGACAGCAGCGGATATCCAATCGCCTGCGTCCGCGCGAATTTGGCCAGCTCCTCAGTCGAATCATAGCTGATCGCCGCCAGCGTATAGCCGCGCCTTGCCAATTGTGGCTGCAACGCCGTCATCGATTTCAGCTGCGCCTGACAAAACGGGCACCACTTCGCCGATCGGAAAAAGACAAGGACGACGCCTTTTTGACCGGTAAGGCTCGGCAGCGTCCGGGGCTTTCCCGCAGTATCGACGGCGTTGAAGCGCGCGGGAGCCTTCGCCCCGGGCGCAAGTTGCGCCGCCGCAGGGATAGCAAACATCGCCGCAGCCGCAGCAATCAACATCATCCGCACGGTCATGATCTCCCTCAATCATGCCGGTTCGAAGATGCGGACGGTTCGGTTACATCAGCCCGGGTAGCGTTCGAAGCCGTGCAGTTCATGCGCAGTTTCCATCCAGCCGATGCGCTCGGCAGTTTGAATATGCGCGCCAGCAGGAAACACCTCGGGATTGTCGAGCGTCGCGGCCTGAATATCGACGATACCGGGAAGGAAATCCTGATTAGAAAAATACAGTCCTGTGCCGCAATCGGGGCAAAAGCTGCGCATCGATTTGCCAGACGAGTTGAAGGTCTTGGGTTCGCCCTTGGTCAGCCGAAACTCGGCTTCGCTAAATGCTGCCCACGCGACCATCGGTGCGCCGGAACTCTTGCGGCAATCGTTGCAATGGCACAGCGCCACATGCTGCGGCGTGCCTTCGACTTCGTATCGCACTGCGCCGCAATGGCATCCACCTGCTTCGGTCATGTCGGTTCTCCGATTCCGATGAAAATCCAATGCTGTCGCCATTGCCTCATTAAGGCAAGCGCCGCTTTTCTTGCCAGACCGTTGCGGATCTGGGTCCAGATTGATATTTGTGAGATATCAAAACGGGAGTTGGGGTGATGAAATCGGCATATGGTTTTGGTTTGGCGATCCTTCTCAGCGCAACCGTCGCACAGGCAGAAACCGCACCGTCACTCGTTTCCGATAGCGGAATTATTCACCGGCTGACCGAAGCGGAAAAAGAGGCGTTGTTCGACCGGATCGCGCATCCAGCTTGCCCAACCAGACCAGCCCGCTGCGAAAGCCACCCCTAGCAAGGCAGAGCGAATCGGCCTTGGCGTCCTCAGCTATCTCGGAACCGCCGCAGCAGACGCAGCAGTCTATCGCAGATGCGGGGGGAGCCTCCGGTTCGAGGACGGAAGCGGAACGCTGGTCTCGAGTGACACCCGCATTACCCCCTGAATATCACAACACGTATTTGCTCAGATCGACATTCTTCGCGATGCTTGCCAGCTGCGCCTCGACATAGGCCGCATCGATCCGGAGCGTGCTGCCCTGTCGGTCTTCGGCTTCGAAGCTGACATCTTCGAGCAGCTTTTCAAGCACGGTCGAGAGCCGCCTTGCGCCGATGTTTTCGACGCTTTCGTTCACATCGACCGCGATCCGCGCAAGCGCATCGATACCGTCATCGGCGAAATCGATCGTCACGCCTTCGGTTCCGAGCAACGCCTGATACTGCGTCGTCAGGCTTGCGCGCGTGTCCTTCAAGATCGCGACGAAATCGGCATGGCCGAGG
>JANOQL010000274.1:0-4696 GCA_031414835.1 Sphingomonadales bacterium
TTGGCCATCACTGGATCACCAGATTCGAAAAATACACATTTTCGACGCCACCAAAGCCTTCTTTTTCGCGCAAGACGCCATTGATCGATTTGGTCAGTTTCCGCTGGAGCATCTGCTTGCCCTCGTTTGTCGAAAGCACGCCGGCATCCTGATCGGACAGCGTCAACAACACTGCCGAACGGATTGGCACCAGCTGGCGCTCGATGTTGGCGATCACCTTGCCATCGAAATAGGTCGAGAGGCTCAAGCCGACCTGCACAAACCCGCCGCCATCGGCGAGGTTGGCCGTGAACGTCTGTTCGATCGGGAAATACGTGATCTCAAACTTTTTGGGATCGACTGGGTCACGATCGGTTTTGACCGATATTGTGCCCTCCTTGGGCAACATTTTGCCACCGGCCTCCTCACTTACCGGCGCAGCTTCGGCTTTCCGTTCGACAAGTTTGGGGCGATTTGGATCTTCGGTCGGGCCATTTTCCAATCCGCCCGTGACGAACACGCCGCCCGCCGCGCCTGCGCCGATCAACGCGACGATTGCGACGCTCGCCACGATCATCTTCTTTGACCGGCCTTTCTTTTTTTCGGGGATCGGCTTCGCATCTTCAGCCATGGTCACTCACTCCTGCTCATGCAAAACGGTAAGACGGTGCGCTACGGCGCGCGACGGGTTGATTATCGGGCCTGGCTGGCACTGGATCGGGATGCCCGTGCCGATGCTGCTGTTGTCGCGCTCGATCGTGCGATTGCTGCCTGTCAAACGATGGCTCCGACTGCTCGCTCACCCGCACACCCTGAGCGCGCAGCTCTTCGTGAAGCCGCGGTTGAGCAGCAGCAATAATTGCCCCAGCGTCATCGTGCTGCGCAGTGATGTGAACCAAGATCCCGGTAGGCGACGGATCGACGCCGATCCCCAATATCCCCAGTTTATCTGTCGATATGCAGAAACTTGTCCGTGACTGAGAGCTGTTTGCAGCCATAATATCGCCTGCAAGCGCATCGAAATATGCCGCTACCTGCAGTGTTTCGACCGCCCGGGCGTCAGCGGTTGCAAAGGGAGCTGCAATTTCCATGGAATTGCCGAATGCCACGATGGGCTTGGCGAGTTCAAACGACTGGCTTGGCTGCGGCGCAGCGCTGTTGTGCGTGGCATCGACGGTGGTCAGGTTCATCGCTAGTTTGGCGGTGGGATCAGCGTCGATCGGAGAGCTTCCGATCGTGTCACCGGTTGCGGTCGGTCGAGCACCATTTGAAAAAGCGGACATGTCGGTAAGGTCGAGGGTTATAGCTGCCGGTTGAAGCCCGCGCACGACCGCATCGACCGTTTTCGATGCGGACCGTTCTGTCCGTTTTGTCAGTTTTCCAATCGGATCGGAGGACGCCGTTGGGGGAGGTGGCAGAATCTGTGCGGTGCCTAGCTCCGCAAACCGACTGTCCAAACTCGACGCAATGACATCAGCCGATGCAGGCAATTGCGTTTGCCGGGACTGATCTTCTAACGAAGGAAGCTGAGTTGCCGATTTTGGTTCACCCTCGGGCGAGGGCGCTTCGATCTGTTCGACAAGCCTTAAAGCAGAACCAATCGACAGAAATTCAATCGGTAGACCGGCAACGCGCGTCGTTTGAGAGATATTCGCTTCGGGTGCGGCTTCAATGTCACCAGTCATTGGTTCGCGCGCTTCTGCATCATTCGAACCCGCGCTGGTCATCAACAATTGCGCAAATGCAGTTCCGCCTTCGCTATTGGACGCGACCGGAGGAGGCAGGGCAATCAGTTCGCCCATGCCGGTGATAAGCGGAGGCAGACTCATCATCGTTTGCCTTCCCGATCCCGAGGATGTCGGGGGCGTGGCTGTGCAGATGCCTTCGCGTCGCAAGCCTTGGCGTCGGCTACCGTTGCGCAATCATGAAGGCTCATCGCCGCGCTACAATCCTGCCACGCAACGAGGCGCGCCGATATTGCGGCCTTTTTCCGCCCAGCGGCCATATTTCGCTTGCCGGCAAGTATGGTTTCAAGACTGTTCAAGCGCGCGCCCAGTTCGCCGAGCGCGTTGATGTGCTGGCCTGCCGCGCACGATCGATCCAGAGCAAAGTCGCCCCGAAACGTGGCGACCCGCAAAATCATATGGTCTATTTCCGCCAGCTCGGCTGCGGCAGATGAAAGCCTGGCCTGTGCCGCGACCTGCTGACGGTCCCTGATCCGCACCAATCTGGCGAGCCGTCTTGTTGTGGCGGTCATGCGCTGAACCCTTCGACGAGCATGGCGCGGGATTCGCGATAAGCGATCGTTTCGTGCTGACCCTGACGCACCAGCGCAAGCATGTCTTCGTGCCGGGCTATCGCGTCATCGACATGCGGATCATTGCCGCTGACATAAGCTCCCATCAGGAGCAGATCGCGATTGTCTTCGTATAGCGACCATAGCCTGCGAAGCCGCCGGGCTGCAGCTGCGTGGTCTGCATCGACAATATCGATCATCGTTCGCGACAACGACCGCGACAGGTCGATTGCCGGAAACACGCCTTGCTCTGCGAGCTGGCGCGACAGGATGATGTGGCCGTCAACAATGGCGCGGGCGGTATCGACAACAGGATCGTCCAGATCGCCGCCGTCGGCCAGCACGGTGTAAATCGCGGTAATCGATCCACCCGTGCGCACATCGCATCCTGCGCGTTCGACCAGCCTCGGGATCAGGCCAAGTGCAGAAGGCGGATAGCCCTTCATCGTCGGCGGCTCGCCGAGCGCCAGCCCGATTTCGCGCTGGGCATGGGCAACACGGGTGAGGCTGTCGATCAGCAATACAACACGCTTTCCGGCATCGCGAAAATACTCGGCAATCGCGGTTGCGCGCATCGCGCCGCGCAGCCTGAGCAGCGGCGGCTGATCGGCGGGAACTGCGATGATAACCGTTTTGTTCATCACACCCGAAGCGCGGCACGTTGCGATAAAGTCGTTGATCTCGCGGCTGCGCTCCCCGACGAGCCCGACGACCGCGACGTCATATTGGGCGCCTTTCAGCATCTGCGACACCAGCACCGATTTGCCAACGCCAGACCCGGCGATCACCGCAACCCGCTGGCCGACGCCTATGGTCAGCAGCGCGTTGATGGCGCGAACGCCCATATCGGCAATGTCGCGAATGCTGCCTTTGTGGAGCGGGTTGATCGGGCGGCCTGCGATCGGCCATTGCACAACCGCCTTCGCACCCGGTTTTCCATCAAGCGGTTCGCCGTGGGCATCGATGACACGACCGAGAAGTGCAGGCCCGCATCCGATCGTGCTGCCGGCGCCATCTGCCCGAACTTCGACTCCAACGCCAAGCGCGGCATCGGTGCTGAACGGAAGAATCAGGGCGCAACGGCCGCGAAACCCGACCACTTCGCCGCGTACCTGCGATCCATGCGGCACCGAGACGTTGACGGTGGTGCCAAGCGGCATCGGGAAGCCGTCGACTTCAAGCATCTGTCCTTCATGAGCAGCAAGCGTGCCAACGCGGCGCGGCTCGGGCGGATCGATAGCGACATGGTGCAGCGCCGATGTTGCCGCCAAAGCAAGCCGCCCGCTCATGCCGCAATCCTCAGCGCGTCGATCCGTTCGAGATAGAGCGAGCGACCATGCTCGATCCATCCCGATGAACACGCAATTCTGATCGACCCTGGCTCGGCATCGGGATCGGAATGAATGTCGAGGCCAAGTCCGGCTTCGGTCAGGAAATCCACATTGTCAGGATGCACCCAAACCGTGCGGGCAGCATCGCAATCGGCAATAATCGCGGCGGCCTCTCGCGCACGGGCAACCAGCCATTCTCGATCGATCGGCGCATTGCCGACCGCAAGCCGCGCCAGTGCTGCGACGGCCTCAACGATCAGCGTTACAATCTCTTCGCTGGGTTCGGGTTGGAGAATAGCGGCGTTGGCAACCAGCGCGCGCAGCTGGGTCTGTTCGGCCTCAAACTGGGTCGCGGTGTGCGATCGACCGTCTTCAAAGCCCCGCACATACGCCTGTTCGTGCGTTTCCAGAGACGCCGGCGCAGTGGCCGTTTCACACGCAGCTGCCAGTCCGTCGACCGCAAACGACCGCGAACGGAATTGCCCTGGCAACGCACAGGCTTTCGATACTCTGACCAGCGTGGGCGCGAGATCAAACATAGTCATTCGCCTGCGACACAAGTGTAATCGTCCCGGCCTCGGCCAGTTCGCGAACGGTTACGATGACGGCCTTTTGCGCCTCTTCCACATCGGCGCGCTTGGCAGGGCCGCTTTCGGCCATATCGTCGCGCAGACTTTGCGCCGCGCGAGCTGACATCGCGCCGAGCATTTTATCGACAAGCACCGGTTCGGCGCCGCGAAGGGCGAGGCCCAGCGTCGCTGCATCGACCGCGCGCATCAGTTCGCCGAGCGCCTTGGTATCGAGATCGATAAGGTTGCCGAAGACAATCATTTCATCTTCGATGTCCTGCGCCAGCTGGCGGTCGCGTTTTTTGAGCGATTTGAGCAGCTTGTCGCTGGTTGGCTTCTTCAGACTGTTAACGATCCGGGCCGCATCCGATTTTCCACCAAGCTTGACTGGCTTGACCGCAGCAGAAGATGCAGGGGCATGTGACAGGATAAGTTGAAGATCGCTGAGCGCATCTGCCGAAATGCTCGTCAGTCGCGCAGACCTGAACACGAGATCGCTCTGCCTGGCCTCGTCAAGCCCT
>JANOQL010000275.1:0-8172 GCA_031414835.1 Sphingomonadales bacterium
GGGCGACATCCTGTGGTCGAAGACGCGTTGCGGCAGAGCGGCGGGCGATTTGTATCGAACGACATGACGCTTTCGCCCGACAACCGGCTATGGCTTGTTACCGGCCCCAACATGGGTGGCAAATCGACCTTCCTGCGGCAAAACGCGCTTATCGCAGTGCTGGCGCAGGCTGGCAGCTTTGTGCCCGCGACGTCTGCCCGGCTCGGCCTTGTCGACCGGCTGTTCAGCCGGGTGGGGGCCGCCGACAATCTCGCGCGAGGTCGATCAACTTTTATGGTTGAAATGGTTGAGACAGCGGCGATCCTTGCCCAAGCCACGACGCGTAGCTTCATCATTCTCGATGAAGTCGGGCGCGGCACTTCGACCTATGACGGGCTGGCAATTGCGTGGGCAGTGGTCGAGGCGGTGCATGAGGTCAATGCCTGCCGCTGCCTGTTCGCCACGCACTATCACGAACTGACCCGGCTCGCCGAAACCCTGAGTGCACTGTCGCTGCACCATGTCCGCGCGCGCGAGTATAAGGGCGATCTGGTGCTGCTCCACGAAGTGGCAATTGGCCCTGCAGACCGCAGTTACGGGATTGCCGTTGCGCGACTGGCGGGATTGCCACCGGCCGTTCTCGCACGCGCCAAAGCCGTGCTGGCCAAGCTCGAAGCCGGGCGAGATGCCACTGGCGGGTTGGCCGCGGGCCTAGACGATTTGCCGCTATTTGCCGCGCTTGCCGAACCTGAACCTGTCGATCCGTTGCGCGCGGCGCTCACTGCGATCGATGTCGATGCGCTCAGCCCACGAGATGCGCTCGAGCGTTTGTATGAACTCAAGCAGGTCGCGGACTAGCCTATTCGCCCGGCCATTGCCGTCTGGCATGAACAATTGCGAGGATACGGATATCGTCTCCGGCCACATCGTAGACAAGCCGGTAATTGGGGTGGACCGCCAGTTCGCGCGTATCGGGTACGACGCCTGGACGACCGGCATCAGGCAGTTCGATCAACCCTTCCGCACCCTCGCCGATGGCCGAATCAAGCGCCTGGGCGGCGAAACCGCTATCGGTTTCGGCAAATTGAAACACGGCGAGCCGGTCGGCTTCGGCGGCAGCGGACCAGACCAGCTTCATCGCATGTTCCTCACAGGGCCGACTCGCGCCGTGCGCGGGCAACGGCGGCACGGCTGAGCGCATCGAACCGCGCTTTCATTTCTGAATCAGCAACCGTCCGTCCGGCGCCGATCGCCGCGCGTGACCGCGCAATCTTGCGCTTGATCCACGCATCATACGGCGTTTCTTCGGACTGCCTGGAAAGATAGTCACGCATCGCCGCCCGAAGAAGCTGCGCCGCAGTCACGTCATTGGCATGTGCGGCAGCATTGAACGCTGCCTTAAGCCGGGCATCGACGCGAAAAGTGAAAGTCGCTTCGGTCATATCCAATGTGTTACATAATCAGTGCATTATAACAACAGGAAACATATGAAGTGACCGACTTAGGGGCATATCGGCAAATTATTTCGCAACTGAGGGTTATTTTTATGACATTGCCGTTGCAACAGCGCGATTATGGCGCAGTCTGACCTCAACAGTTTGAGGAGATGATCGATGAAGAAACTTTTGTTTGCGATGGCGGTTTGCGGCGCAGCCGCCCCATTGTCAGCGCAAGAGTATTTCGGACGGCCCGATGCCGAGCAACTGCCGGTTGCCTATGCTGAGCTGCAATCAGGGCGCACCGATGCCGCGCTCGCGACATTGTCGCATCCGCGCGGCGTTGAGGCGACCGATCCATCGCGGCTGATCAATCTTGGTTCGGCGCTTGCGCGCAAGGGTCGCTACACCGAAGCTGCTGTGCAATTTCGCGCTGCGATGGCGAGCGATGTTCGTTACGAACTCGAACTTGCCGATGGACGCTGGATGGATTCGCGCGATGCAGCCAGGCTCGCTTTGTCGCGGCTGAACCAGTCAATGGCGATGAACACCCGCTAGTCGGTCCTTGTCCAAACCTCAGGCGGGCCCGTTGACATCATCTGGTGTCGGCGGGTTTTTCTGTGTCTGAGGCATTCTCGTGTCAGTCGACAGCGGGGCAGGTCGTTATGACCGGCTCCCGCGCAAGCGGTCAATGCACGGCAAGCGTGTCTTTCAGCCGCAGCTTCTGTTTTTTAAGATCGGCGATCAAGGCGGTGTTGGGGGAGGGGCGGCGGCGCTCTTCTTCGAGGCGGCGGTCGATCCCGGCATGACGGGCGACGAGGGAATGGCTGTGAGCAGCTTCCATCGGGTGAGTCTCCTTCGCTCTTGGAATGCGCATTAAATCATCAATCAACTTGCCTGTCTCGTTTCGCTCGTAAAGAATGCGCCAGGATGACAGCAAATACGACGAGTCGGAGATGCCGGTGATGACAGGCGGCTTCATCGACGAAGAATCGCGGCGTCGCATCATTGTGCTCCGCGATGCGCACGAGGATTTGAATTCAGCCATTGCTGCTCTGGTCGAAACCGGGTCGACCGACCAGATGCAGATTGCGCGGATGAAGCGGCGGAAGTTGCGGTTGAAAGACGAGATCATCATGCTCGAAGGCAGGTTGATCCCAGATATCATCGCATAGGCTTCGTTTTACCTTAGGGGGAACAGGGTCTGACACGTCGCAACCGCTTAACCCTTTATCACGCTGTCGCGACGCAGTGCGACATGGCAGGGCGCACCCATGCACGCTAATCGATTCCACGCGACCGACAAATTGATCGACGCTCTTTATACAGAGGCGATGCTGCTTGCCGACGAGGCAAGAGGCTATTTCGATTCGGTCGGGCGTGAGGATCGCGCCGCAATGCCTCCCCTCGAGCGCGTGACGTTCAGTTGCGAATCACTGAAGGTGACCACCCGGCTGATGCACGTCGTTGCGTGGTTGCTGGCGCGGCGCAACGGAGCGCAGACGTCGAATCCGCTTTCTGCGGCGTCCGAAAGTGGTCCGGCCGAATTGGCGTCGCTTCCGCACGAGGCGCAGCTGATCGTCAAGGCAAGTGCCGATCTCTATGATCGCGTGTCGCGGCTCGATGAACGGCTTGGCGAAGATTTGGGCGAAAGCCCGGTGCTGGGACTCCAGAACAGGTTGGCGCGCGCGTTCTAAACTGTAATCGCTAATGCGCGCATTTCAGCCTCGGCCTGATCAGCGCTGACAAACTGAATTGCCTTCATTCCGACGGCTTGCGCGCCTGAAACATTGTGCGCCAAATCGTCGAGGAACAGGCTTTCTTCCGCTACAAGCCCATAGGTTTCGAGTGCATGGCGAAAAATCGCCGGATCGGGTTTGAGCAGGCCGACTTCGGCAGAATTGACGACGCCTTCGAACCTGTCCAGAAAATCGTAACGCGACCGCAGATACGCCATGATCTCATGCACATTGTCGGTGAGTGCGAACAGCCGGTAACCTGCGGCCTTCAAACGGTCGATCAGGTCCAGCGTCCCCGGCATTTCGGACAGACTGTCGGTGATGTGGCTGAAAAAGCGGTTGGTCAGTTCATCGTCCCAACCCAATTTTGCGCGATAGAGCTGCATCGTATCATCCGCAGACCGTTCTCCGCGATTGAGCGCCAGCCATAGCGGATCGCCAAACACCTGTGCGACGGCTTCAGGAGTTGCACGCTCTGCGCCGAACGCCGCTTCGCAAATCGCCTGCGGAGACCAGCGCACGACAACGTTGCCGATGTCGAAAATTACGTTTCGGATGTCTGTCATCGGCATTTTCATCGCGGCAATCGAGGACGCTGGCAAGTCACCCCGTTTCCGCATGGGCAAATCTGGGCTAGCAGGATGACAACGATTACGGAGTGCCAAATGTCTTCCCCCGATTTCGATTTCAACCTCGGCGAGAATGCTGACATGATCCGCGAGACGACAGCGCGTTTTGCCGCCGACCGGATCGCGCCGATTGCGGCCAAGGTCGATGCTGAGGATTGGTTCCCACAGGCGTTGTGGCCCGAAATGGGCGCTCTTGGCCTGCACGGGATAACCGTGAGCGAAGACGATGGCGGACTGGGTCTCGGCTATCTCGAACATGTTGTCGCAGTCGAGGAAGTTAGCCGCGCGAGCGCCTCGGTGGGCCTCAGCTATGGCGCGCATTCGAACCTGTGCGTCAACCAGATTTCGCGCTGGGGCAATCCAGAGCAAAAGGCGAAGTATCTGCCCAAACTGATCAGCGGTGACCATATCGGATCGCTCGCCATGTCAGAGGCTGGTGCGGGTTCAGACGTCGTATCGATGAAGCTGCGCGCCGATGCGGTGCAAGGTGGCTATGTCCTCAATGGCACCAAGTTCTGGATCACCAATTCGGCCTATGCCGATACGCTGGTCGTCTATGCCAAGACAGGGGAAGGCAGCCGCGGCATTACCGCGTTCCTGATCGAGAAGGACATGCCGGGGTTCAGCATCGGGCAAAAGATCGACAAGATGGGGATGCGCGGATCGCCGACGGCCGAACTGGTGTTCGATGAGTGCGAAGTGCCTGAGGAAAACGTCATGGGGCCGTTAAACGGCGGCGTCGGTGTGCTGATGTCTGGCCTCGATTATGAACGTGCGGTGCTGGCGGGCATCGGGCTTGGCATCATGCAGGCGTGCCTCGATACGGTGCTGCCTTATGTGCGCGAGCGCAAACAGTTCGGGGTGCCGGTCGGATCGTTCCAGCTGATGCAGGCGAAGGTTGCCGATATGTATGTCGCGCTGAGTTCGGCGCGGGCCTATGTCTACGCCGTCGCCAAGGCGTGCGACATGGGCAAGACGACGCGTTTCGACGCGGCAGGTGCTGTGCTGCTGTCCTCCGAAAATGGCGTAAAAGTCGCACTTGAGTCGATCCAGGCATTAGGCGGCGCAGGCTACACCAAGGACTGGCCCGTCGAACGCTACCTCCGCGATGCCAAGCTGATGGATATCGGTGCGGGAACCAATGAGATCAGGCGGATGTTGATCGGGCGGGAACTGATTGGAGCGGCATGATCGAAGTCATCAAATGGTTCGCGTCAGGCGCAGGAATGATCGCCGCACTGATGATCGCATGGGATCATGGTCGCCGCACGACCGGATGGCGCTTTGTCGTGTTCATCGCGGCGAGTATTGCGTGGATCGCCTCCAGCTTGACCGAGGGTGAAGCACCGCTCGCGATTCAGAACGCCGTCCTGCTGTGCATCAACATCTTCGGTGCCTATCGCTATCTGATCTGCAAGAAAGAACCGGCATGAGAGACGTTTCGCCAGCCTTCGAATTTCGGGGCTGACCGTGCCCGATTCGATCATGACCAGTTTGGCAATCATCGGTGCGATGTTGGTGGCTGGCGGGGTATGCGGCGCCATCGATCGACGCAATGTCCGCTGGGGCTGGCTGATGGTCGCTGCCGGGCTTTATCTGGTCAACGACGCGCTGCTCACCAGTATCTATGGACTGGTGCCCAATGTGTTCGCGGGAAGCGACTGGAACTGGCAGGGAAAGCTGCTCGCGCTTGCCGCAACACTCGCAATTGCCACGCACCCGGCTTTCGGCTTTGCCCGATCCGGGCTGACGCTGCGGCAGAATAAGGTTGGCCGCCCGCTGACCTACGCAGTCGCAATCGCCATGCTGGCGTTATTCACTCTCCCCGCTCTGCCATTCGATCCGGGCACTTCCGATCCCGATGCGCTCGCGTTCCAGTTGACGATGCCGGGTTTCGAGGAAGAGCCATTCTATCGTGGCATCTTTCTGCTTGCATTGAACGAGGCATTTCGAGGGCGGTGGCAGGCTTTGGGGATCGAGTGGGGCTGGGGCGGCTTGATTTCATGCTTCGTGTTCGGGTTGGTTCACGCGCTCGATTTTGAAAATGGCGCATTCGCGTTCGATGTAACAAGTTTTGCGTTTACAGGGCTGCCTGCGCTGCTGCTCCTATGGTTCCGTGAACGGACGGGCAGCCTTGTGTTGCCGATCATCCTCCACAATTACGCCAATGCAATCGGCCATCTGATCTAGGATTCTACGATGTCAGCCCCTGTTCTTCCCACCAGTTACAATGCCGATGCCCCTGAAATGCAGGCAAACGCCGCGCATAACCGGCGCTTGCGCGACGACCTGTGGGCCAAGGTTGCCGAGGCGGCGCTGGGCGGAAACGAGAAATCGCGCGAGCGGCATGTGGCGCGGGGGAAGCTGTTGCCTCGTGAGCGCGTTGAGCGGCTGCTCGATCCCGGGTCGCCGTTTCTCGAAATCGGGCAGCTGACGGCGAACGGCATGTATGAAGGCGATGTCCATGGCGCGTCGCTGATCTGCGGAATCGGACGTGTCTCGGGGCGACAGGTCATGATCGTCTGCAACGACGCGACGGTGAAGGGCGGCACTTACTATCCGCTAACGGTCAAAAAGCATCTCCGTGCGCAGGAGATCGCGCTCGAAAACCGGCTGCCGTGCATTTATCTCGTCGATAGCGGTGGCGCGAACCTGCCGTTTCAGGCCGATGTGTTTCCTGATCGCGATCATTTCGGGCGGATTTTCTTCAACCAGGCCAATATGAGCGCGCGGCAGATTCCACAGATTGCCTGCGTGATGGGCAGCTGCACTGCGGGCGGAGCATATGTGCCTGCGATGTCCGACGAGACGGTGATCGTTCGCAATCAGGGCACGATCTTCCTCGCCGGCCCGCCGCTGGTGAAGGCAGCGACGGGGGAAGAAATCAGCGCCGAAGATCTGGGCGGCGGCGATATGCACGGGCGCAAATCGGGCGTGGTCGATCATGTTGCCGAAAATGACGAACATGCGCTGACCATCGTGCGCGATATCATCTCGCATCTGGGGCCGATCCACAAACCCGACCGCGACGCGAAGGAACCCCGCCCCCCCAAACATGACGCAGAAGAGCTTTACGGCATCATTCCACAGGACGTCCGCGCGCCCTATGACGTCCACGAAGTCATCGCGCGCATCGTCGATGGCAGCGAGTTCCACGAATTCAAGGCGCTATACGGCAGCACGCTCGTCTGCGGTTTTGCGCATATCTGGGGGATGCCCGTCGCGATCCTCGCAAACAACGGCGTGCTGTTCAGCGAAAGCGCGGTCAAAGGCGCGCATTTCATCCAGCTTGCGCAGCAACGGCGGACACCGCTCTTGTTCCTCCAGAACATCAGCGGCTTCATGGTCGGCGGCAAATATGAGGCGGAGGGCATCGCCAAGCACGGCGCGAAACTCGTTACCGCCGTCGCCACTGCGAGCGTGCCCAAGATCACCGTGCTGATCGGCGGCAGCTTTGGCGCGGGCAATTACGGCATGTGCGGGCGAGCCTATTCGCCGCGCTTCCTCTTCACCTGGCCCAATGCGCGGATTTCGGTGATGGGCGGGGAGCAGGCGGCGAGCGTGCTGGCCACCGTTCACCGCGACGCGGACAAATGGACGCCGGAGGAAGCCGAAGCCTTCAAAGCCCCGATCCGCCAGAAATACGAAGACGAAGGCAACCCCTATCACGCCACCGCGCGGCTGTGGGACGACGGCATTATCGATCCGGCGCAGACTCGCGATGTGCTGGGGCTGGCGTTCGCGGCGGCGCTGAATGCGCCGATCGAGGAGGCGCCTCGGTTTGGGGTGTTTAGGATGTGAACGTCGATCTTTACACTTTGCCGGGCGAAGAGTTTGCTCTCATTTGGGCGATCGAAGGCATGACGCTTCAGTATGCTTGGTGGGACGTACTGCCGGAACAACTTTCACCCTTGGCGTTGAAGGCATCGGAGGTTTTGGCCAAATACGACTTTTGCTCAATCGTTGGAGAGCGATATCGAACAACTGAAGGTCAATCCTCGATCGCCTTCAAATTGGAAGCGCGCGATGGGTTGATCAATAACTATAAATATGGGGGCAAGATTCGGATTGATACTGAACACTTGAATCCCAAGTCGAAATACCTCCTGATCATTTTAGCAAAGCTATCGGACGATTTTCTGAGATATGATGAAGGTTATTTGTATCATAATTCGATGAGTGCGGGGCAGGCAGCTTTTGCTGAGCTACAAACATATGGCCTCTTGTACACCGATAAGAGAGGCTGCGGATATTGGACTGACGCCGGAATTGCAGCTTTAGCCGCTTTTGCTGAGCTGGGAGACTTTCCGAGATGATCCGACCGCTCCTCATGGCCAAACTGATCGCCCGCACAGCACTTACCCCCCCGCCATGCTGCGCATGGTCCCC
>JANOQL010000276.1:0-8398 GCA_031414835.1 Sphingomonadales bacterium
TGAACCCCGCCGCGCTGATGACCAATGTTGGCGATCTGAAACCCGGCGGGTTGATCATCGTCGATGAAGGCGAATTCGGGCCGCGCAATCTTGCCAAGGCAGGATATGAGACCAGCCCGTTGGATGATGGCAGCCTCGACAAATGGCAGTCGATCCATTTCAACATTTCGCAACTGACGCTCGACGCAGTGAAGCCTTATGGCCTTGGCAATAAGGAAGCGTTGCGGTGCAAGAATATGTGGACACTGGGCCTTGCACTCTGGATGTTCGACCGTGACCGCGCGCCGATTGTCCAGTGGCTGCGCACCAAGTTCGCCAAGAATGACGGGCTCGCCGAAGCCAATATCGCGGCGCTGAACGCAGGCCATGCCTATGGTGAGACCGCCGAGATTGGCCAGCCGGGCGTAGTGCAAATCCCGCACCAGACGGTTTCGCCTACTCATGCCGATCCCGGCGTGTATCGCACCATCACCGGAGCTGATGCGATTTCTTATGGCCTTGTCGCGGGTGCAGAGATGGCAGGGATCGAAATCTTTTTCGGCGGCTACCCGATCACCCCTGCGTCAGCGATCCTCCACAATCTATCGCGGATGAAGGAGTTTGGCGTCACGACGTTCCAGGCCGAGGATGAGATTGCGGCAATCGCTTCTGCGATTGGCGCGTCTTACGCCGGCAAGCTTGGCATCACGTCATCGTCTGGCCCAGGCATCGCGCTCAAGACTGAGGCGATGGGGCTTGCAGTGATGACCGAGCTGCCGCTGGTGATTATCAATTCGCAGCGCGGCGGGCCATCGACCGGCCTTCCGACCAAGACCGAACAATCCGATCTTTATCAGGCGGTTTATGGCCGCAATGGCGATACCCCGATCCCGGTGATCGCGGCGCGCAGCCCTTCGGATGTGTTCGATTGCGCGATTGAGACTGTGCGGCTCGCGGTCGAGTTCATGACGCCTGTCATACTGCTGACCGACGGTTACATCGCCAACGCTGCCGAGCCGTGGAAAGTCCCCGATCTTTCGACTTACCCGAAGTTCCCAGTGACCTTCCTCGATCATGTGCCCGAAGGCGGGTTCCTGCCGTATGGCCGCGATGCCAAGCTCGCGCGGCCGTGGGTTAAGCCCGGCACGCCGGGGCTGCTCCACCGCATTGGCGGGATCGAAAAGGAGGTCGATACCGGCCACCTCAACTATTCGCCCGCCAACCATCAGGCGATGACCGACCTGCGCAAGTCCAAGATCGATGGCATCGCCGCGCACATCCCGCCGCAAGATGTCGCGCTTGGTGAGGATCACGGCAAGCTCGTGATCGTCGGCTGGGGATCGACCTATGGCCCGATCCATCAGGCGGTGCGCAAGGCGCGCGCCAAGGGGCATGATGTGGCGCATATCCACGTCCGCCACATCTGGCCGCTCCCCGCCAATCTGGGCGATCTGCTGCGCGGCTATGACAAGATCATCGTGCCCGAAATGAACACCGGCCAGTTCAAGACCGTGCTCCGCGACCAGTATCTGGTCGATGCTAAGCCGTTAAACAAGGTGAGCGGCCAGCCGTTCCGCATCGCAGAGATCGAGGCGGCAATCGAGGAGGCACTCAGCAGTGGAAGCTAAACAGCTTATCGAACTCCCAAACCGGGTTAGGGAAGTGCGGAAATCGAACGGCTGGACGCAAGGTAGGCTGGCGAGGGCAGTGGGGTGTTCCACTCCTCAGATTAGCGACCTAGAAATTGGCAATGTAAGACTGGACTTGAGATGGATGCAGCGCATTTCGCTTGCGTTGGGAGTATCTGCTGCCGACCTGCTTATCCCAGATGACAATCCGTATCTGCTTAACAACGCAGAACGAAGACTGCTGGACCACTACCGAGCGGCGACCCCGAAGCAAAAGTATCAGGTGTTAGAAATAGCAGAAATTCTGACGACTGACCGGAATTCTCAAGGGGAAGTAACTCCCGACTCAAACGCTGCTGGAGCGTGACATGAACGATATAACCCCCATCACCATGAAAGGCAGCCCCAAGGATTGGGAGACCGATCAGGAGGTGCGCTGGTGCCCTGGATGCGGCGATTATGCGATCCTGAAGGCGGTGCAGCGGATGATGCCCGAACTGGGCGTCCGGCCGGAGAATACCGTGTTCATCAGCGGGATCGGCTGTTCGAGCCGGTTTCCCTATTACATGGAAACCTATGGCTTCCACACGATCCATGGCCGCGCGCCCGCGGTGGCGACGGGGGTGAAGCTCGCCAATCCCGATCTCGATGTCTGGATCGTGACGGGTGACGGCGACGCGCTGTCGATTGGTGGCAACCATACGATGCACCTGATCCGCCGCAATCTCGATTGCCAGGTGCTGCTGTTCAACAATGAGATTTACGGGCTGACCAAGGGCCAATACTCGCCGACATCGCGGGTCGGGACGCGGACGCCATCTACGCCTTATGGCTCGGTCGATCGCCCTGCGACGCCATGTGCGATCGCCTTGGGCGCAGGCGCGCGGTTTGTGGGTCGCGGGATCGATACACACAAGAATCTGGGCGCAGTGCTCAAGGCCGCACACCGGCACCGGGGCACCGGGTTCGTCGAAATCTACCAGAATTGCATCGTGTATAACGACGACGTGTTCGCCGATTTCACTGCCAAGCCCAAAGCGCAGGCCAACCAGATCTGGCTCGACGATGGCCTGCCGATGCTGTTCGGCGGCGCGACCAAGGGGCTGGCGCTCGACCGCGACGAATTGAAGCTCAAGGTTGTCGATGTTGTCGATGGCGATTGGCTCTCAGCGGGCGTGATCGTTCACGACGTGACCAACCGCGGCGTCGCGATGATGCTCGTCGATATGGCGCTCGAGGATGGATATCCGATCGCGTGCGGCGTGCTGTTCGATCATCCGCGCCCGACCTTTGATCGCGCGGTTGTCGAGCAGAACCGGGCACAATCCGAAGGCAAGGTCGCCGACCTGCAAAAACTGCTCGAACGCGGGCAAACCTGGACGGTCGAATAGTGCCATTTGGCGACTGCCGAGCCATCCGCTCACCTCGAGCGAAGTCGAGAGGATTGTCCGCGCCGAAAAATGTCCCGACTTCGCTCGACATGAGTGATGGCCTGCAAGTGCAGGTGCTGGCTTGATCCTCAGCCCGGGTTCGTCCACCGAGCTTGCATGGACAATCTGACGCATAGTCTCGCCGGTGCGGTGCTGGGGCAATTGGGGCTCAAGCACAAAACCGGGCTTGGAATGGCGACGCTGATCATTGCCGCCAACATTCCCGATATCGATGCGCTGGCAACATTGCTCGGCGGGCAACAGCATCTGGCGATCCGGCGCGGCATCACCCACGGGCCGATTGCGATGCTGCTGTTGCCGCTGCTGCTTTGGCAGGGAATGCTCTGGTTTGACCGCTGGCAGACGCGACGCGGAACGCGGCCTTCCGGGCGGCTACCGGTCGATAGCAGATGGTTGCTGATCCTCGCCTATATCGGCACGCTGAGCCATCCGGTGCTCGACTGGATGAACAGTTATGGCATCCGCTTTCTCGAGCCGTTTTCGAACCGCTGGTTTGCAGGCGACACGCTGTTCATCATCGATGTCTGGATTTGGACGATGCTTGCAGTGGGTGTCTGGCTGTCGCGGCGACGTGAGCGGGCAGGGGCGGCGAACTGGCGCGCTCCAGCGGTTGCCAGCATTGCGGCAGTCGGTTTCTATATCCTCGCCAATGGCCTCATTACGGGTCGCGCCGAGGCAATGGGACACGATGCCGTCGAAGCCGCGCGGGGGAAGCCACCGACGCTGATCGTGGCCAATCCGGTGCCCGTGACGTTTTGGCGACGGGACATCGAATGGCGCGATGCGTTTGACTATGGCCATGGCAGCTTCACAGCGCCCGACCGCTTGACGCTCGACCCGAAAACCGTGCCCCATAACATCCGCGATCCGCGCCTTGCCGAGGCGGTCGCTCAAAGCCCGGACGCGCAGGCCTTCCTATTTTGGTCGCGGATGCCGATTGTCGAAATCGAGGGCGATGTCGCGATGCTTCGCGACCAGCGTTTTGCCGATCCGCGTGTGGCGGATCGGTTTGCAGTAAGGCTCGAACTGAAATGACTACACCTGTGATCCACTGGTTCCGGCAGGATTTGCGGCTGGGCGACAATCCCGCGCTTGTGGCGGCTTGCGCAGACGGCGCGGTTATCCCGGCATACATCCTCGATGACGAGAGACCCGGTGATCGCAAGATGGGCGGCGCATCACGCTGGTGGCTGCACCATTCGCTTGACCATCTGGATGCCGATCTCAGGGCTGTGGGAAGCCGCCTAATCCTGCGGCGCGGCGAATCGGTATCGACGATAATGGCGCTGGTTGCCGAGACTGGGGCGACGCGCGTTCATGCCAATCGCCAATATGAGCCTTGGTGGCGTGCAGCCGATGGCGAGATCGCGGCATTGACCGAACTTAACCTCCATGACGGCAACCAGCTTGCAATGCCGCATAGCATCCTCACAGGTGGTGGAACCCGCTTCAAGGTGTTTACGCCGTGGTGGAAGTCGTTGCTGCGTCAGATGCCGCCGCGAAAGCCTGTTCCCGCCCCAACACGTTGGGAGACGATTCCTCAATTGGCTTCGGATCGGCTTGACGACTGGGGTTTGCTGCCCAGGCGTCCGAATTGGGCGACGGGGTTCGATGTCTGGACGCCGGGAGAGGCTGGTGCGAAGGCCGCGCTCAAGGCGTTTCTGCCAAACATCGATGGCTATGATGGCGACAGGAATCTGCCCTCCAAAATCGGCACCTCGCGTCTGTCTCCGCATCTTCACTTTGGTGAAATCGGGCCATCGACCGTTTGGCATCATGCCTCAAAGGCGGCAGGTGAGCAGGCTGAGCCTTATCTCCGTGAAATCGGGTGGCGCGATTATGCGACCAACTTGCTCGATCAGTTTCCCGATTATCCGGAGCGCAACGGCAAGCCTGCGTTCGATGCGCTTCAATGGCGTGAGGGGGCCAAGGCCGACGCCGATTTCGCTGCGTGGACGAAGGGGCAGACGGGCTATCCCATTGTCGATGCCGGAATGCGCGAATTGTGGGCGACAGGCTGGATGCACAACCGCGTGCGGATGATCGCCGCTTCATTCCTCATCAAGCATTTGCTGATCGACTGGCGGCGCGGCGAACGCTGGTTCTGGGATACGTTGTGCGATGCCGATTACGCATCGAACGGATCAAACTGGCAATGGGTGGCAGGCACCGGCGTCGATGCACCGTTATTTAGCCGGATCATGGCCCCGCTTTCGCAATCGGAAAAGTTCGATGCGGGTGACTATGTGCGAAAATGGGTGCCGGAGCTTACCAAAGTTTCCGACCCTTGGGTTCATGATCCCGATGAATTCGGCCAACGCCCGAGCAATTATCCGGCAAAACGCATAGGCCATCGCGAGGCGCGGGAACGGGCATTGGCTGCGCGACCGTGACGCAGGCCCTGCAAGCGCAGGCAAACATGCGGAATTCGACGATAGCTGGTCGGCAAAACTAGTCTCCCCGACCAGGGATCCGGCGGTCGGCAGTACGCGGGCCGGTGGCGGATTTTGCCGATGGCGCTGCAGCATCTTCAGGGTTCATCGGACGCAACCCGTTCTTATCAGGCGTAGGTGTTGTGACTGTGACTTTGGCGGGAGCAGGCTGATCGGGATTTATCGGGATCAGCTGCTGCGCCTTGCCATCGATCACCACGCGCCTGCGAGTGCATTGCCGTTTGTCTTCGCGCGGATACAGCGCGCAATTCCAAAGCGGTTTTTCGAAATTGTTCTCACGGTTTCTGAGATATCCGAAAGCCATGGCTTCGAACTGCGCGTCATCGACGGGAAAACGTGCGGGGACCGCCGCGCCTTTCGGCCATGCCATAATCTTGCAAAACGCGCGATCTCCGCAGGTGCGTTCGGCGAGTCCGACCAGCAGGCTCGCATCGCTGCCCGGATCAATGGCGAGGATGAACTGACCTCCCGTCAGGTCGCTGAACACCACATCGCCAGTTGCGCTGCCACTGCCGAGCGACGCCATCATCTGAGCCAGGGTTTCGGCCTCAGCCAAGGTCGCAGCCGTGCGGTGGAATGGCGATAGGGCAACCATCCGAGCCTGCGCCGCCTCACCACTGCCCCCACCATTGCGGAAGACCGCAGGGGTGCCCCAATAGCCATTCCAGCGGAAAAACAGGTGCGTGCCTTCCTGACGCACCTTGTCGAGCCGCGCGCTCCACACCGGCAGCACCCAGTTTGTGTGATAATGCGTTGCCCAGCCGACTGGCGCGTAAACCTCGCCACCAATCATCTGGCGGGAAAGCGCGCGCAAATTCTGCCACGTGCCGTCCGAAGGCTTGCGGCGGACGATCGATCCGTCGCAGGTGTAACTGAACTGGCAACCGGTGCGCCGCTCGGCCCCTTGAAACACAACACCACAAACGGTTCTTGGATAGGCCGGATGCCGCGTGCGGTTGAGGATGACCTGCGCAACAGCTTTTTGACCCGCTATCGTCTCTGCCCCGGCCTCATAATAGATTGCCGATGCCAGACAATCGACTGCGCGCGACAGATCGAGGCTACCGCCAGAAAACGCGAACGGACGCGCTGCAGGAACCGGTTTGGCGGTAAATGGCGTTGCTGCGTTTTTGTCGCGTGCGATTTCTTCGCTCACCTGCTCATAAGTGACTGGCTCCACGACTGGCGGAGCAGGGCCGAGCGCAACGGTTGTGGTGCTTTCGCCTGAGAACGGGCTTATCCGATCACCATAGTACAAAGCCGCAGCTCCCATCAGGGCAAGCGCGACGAGCGCGAAGCCAATCATCGGCCAGATGCGGACGCGCACCACTTCGGCTACAGTCAAATCATACGTCGAAGTCATGACGCGCGATCAGGCCTCAGGCAGGAAATCGGGAACCGACAGATAGCGTTCTCCCGTATCGTAATTAAATCCGATCACGCGGGCGTTCTTCGGCAAATCAGGCAGTTTCTGTGCGATTGCCGCGAGAGTGGCACCCGATGAAATCCCCACCAGCATCCCTTCTTCGGTCGCGGCGCGGCGGGCCATTGTCTTGGCATCGGCAGGATCGACCTGGATGACGCCGTCGAGCAGCTGGGTGTGGAGGTTGGCAGGCACAAAGCCTGCACCGATGCCTTGAATGGGGTGCGGGGCAGGGCTGCCTCCGCTGATCACCGGCGATAATGTGGGTTCGACTGCATAGACTTTGAAATCGGGCCAATGCGCTTTCAGCATCTGCGCACAGCCGGTGATATGGCCTCCGGTGCCAACGCCCGTGATCATCGCGTGCGGCGGCGCTTCCGCAAAATCTGCCAAGATTTCTTCTGCTGTTGTGCGTACATGCACCTCAATATTCGCAGCATTTTCAAACTGTTGGGGCATCCAGCCGCCTGGCGTTTGTTCGACCAATTCAATGGCGCGTTCGATCGCGCCCTTCATTCCCTTTTCACGCGGGGTCAGATCGAAAGTCGCGCCATAAGCGAGCATCAGCCGACGGCGTTCGATCGACATCGATTCGGGCATCACGAGGATAAGGCGATAACCCTTGACTGCCGCGACCATCGCGAGCCCGATGCCGGTGTTGCCAGACGTAGGCTCGACAATCGTGCCGCCGGGCGTGAGCGCGCCGCTGCGTTCGGCATCCTCGATCATCGCAAGTCCGATCCGGTCCTTGATCGAACCCCCAGGGTTGGCGCGCTCGGACTTGATCCAGACTTCGGCATCGGGAAACAGTTTCGACATGCGGATATGTGGCGTGTTGCCGATCGTTTCGAGAATATTGGCGAATTTCATGACGGCGCTTCCTTGTATCGAACTTCGAACGTCCGGGCATTGCGCAATTCGGGGAACAGCCGTGACCAGATGCCTGTGATCAAAATAGCCCCGGCCCCGCCGAATACAACTGCGCCAACTGGGCCCAGCAAAGCGGCGGCGATGCCTGACTGCATTTCGCCCAGTTCGTTCGATGCAGAAATAGCAAGGCCCGATACCGATCCGACGCGGCCGCGCATCGTATCAGGAACGTTCAGCTGCACCAGCGAACTGCGGACGAAGACAGAAAACATATCGGCAGCACCCAAGAGCGCAAGCATCGCAAGCGCATAGAGCATCGCCCATGACGTCATGCCGTCAAGCCCGGGCAAATCGACGCTGCCGAGCGGCAGCAATCCGCCGCTAAGCCCGAACCCGATTGTCGCAACACCAAAGACGACGACTGCCCAGAGCATCTTGACGCCGACATTGTTTGCCAGCGGCCAGATCGACAGCCCGATCGCCACAAGCACCGACCCCAAAGCCGGAGCCGCCCGCAACTGGCCCAGCCCGGCAGGCCCGACCTCTAGGATGTCGCGTGCAAAAACCGGTAGCAGCGCTGTGGCCCCGGCCAGC
>JANOQL010000277.1:0-4908 GCA_031414835.1 Sphingomonadales bacterium
TCTGCGGTCCAGCCCGGTTTGGTCAGCACGCTGCGCATCGTCAGCCGCGTGGCTTCGGCGCGTTCGGGAGGCCAGAAATAATTGCCGGTCTCAAGCAAATGTTCGCAATGGACGATCAGCCCTTCGAGCTCCTCCTGCGGCGCAGGCGGATCGAGGGCAACTGCAGGAGGAGATGCGAGCCCCTGCCGCTTCGACCATTCATACGCGACGATGACGACTGCCTGCGCCAGGTTGAGCGATCCGAACTCGGGATTGATCGGCACCGTCAAGATCGCCCGGGCCAGCGCCACATCTTCGGTTTCCAGACCCGCCCGCTCGGGTCCGAATAGGATCGCCGAGCGCCCCGGCCCTGCGTGGATCGCATCTGCCGCGGCCTCTGGCGACACCACAGGCTTGATCACCCCGCGCTTGCGCACCGTGGTCGCATACACATTCCCGCAATCGGCAACGGCTTCGGCAACGCTATCGAACACCGCCGCGCCCTCGATCACCGCATCCGCCCCCGCAGAAGACGGCCCGGCATCAGGATTGGGCCAGCCATCGCGGGGGGAAACCAGCCGCAACTCAGTCAGCCCGAAATTGAGCATCGCCCGCGCAGCCTTGCCAATGTTTTCACCGAGCTGCGGGCGGACGAGAACGATGACGGGGTGCAAAACCCCTAGAACATTCATTTCAATCGATCGGCAAGCGCGGGTGGTGCGGGTCTGCCGCGTCTCGCGCCGACGCTACAAAGGCTTCGAAATCGCCCGGATCGCCGAAATCCTTATAGACACTGGCAAAGCGGATATACGCGACCGCATCGATTCCCTTGAGCCCTTCCATCACCAGCTCACCAATCCGCGCTGAGGCGATTTCGGGTTCGCCCATCGTTTCCAATTGGCGCTGAATGCCAGTGGCGAGCCGGTCGATCTTGTTGGTTTCAACCGGTCGTTTGCGGCAGGCGATGGCAATCGAGCGTTCGAGCTTTTCGCGATCGAACGTCTCACGCCGCCCTTCGGTTTTGAGCACGGTCAGTTCGCGCAGCTGGATCCGCTCGAACGTGGTGAAGCGCGCGCCGCACGCTTCGCACTGGCGCCGTCTGCGGATCGACGCGCTGTCTTCGGTCGGGCGGCTATCCTTGACCTGTGTGTCGGCGTGCGAACAAAAGGGGCAGCGCATCTACTGCCTACAGCCCCTGATAAATCGGGAACCGTGCGCACAGGTCCGAAACCTTGGCCGCCACATGCGCCTCGATCTGCGCGTCGCCTGCCTCACCATTCTTGCGCAGGCCTTCGACGACTTCGGCAATCAGCTGCCCGACCTGGCGGAATTCGGCGATGCCGAACCCGCGCGTCGTGCCGGCTGGCGTGCCGAGCCGCAACCCCGATGTGAGCATGGCCTTCTCGGTGTCGAACGGGATGCCATTTTTGTTGCAGGTGATCGACGCGCGATCAAGTGCCTTTTCGGCATGTTTGCCCTTGGCCTGCTTGGGCCGCAGATCGACGAGCATCGAATGATTGTCGGTCCCGCCCGACACAATCTCAAGCCCTGCCTCCTGCAAACTCGATGCCAGCGCACGGGCATTAGCGACGACCGAATGCGCATAGGTCTTGAATTCGGGCCGCATCGCTTCGGCAAACGCCACGGCCTTGGCTGCGATGATGTGCATCAGCGGCCCGCCCTGCAAACCCGGGAAGATCGCTGAGTTCATCTTCTTCGCCAGCGCCTCGTCATTGGTCAGGATGATGCCAGAGCGCGGGCCGCGCAGCGATTTGTGCGTGGTCGAGGTAACGATGTGCGCGTGGCCGATTGGCGAGGGATGCGCCCCGCCTGCGACCAGCCCCGAAATATGCGACATATCGACGAGCAGATAGGCGCCAACCTCATCGGCTATCGCGCGGAATCCTGCCCAATCCCAAATTCGACTATACGCGGTGCCGCCTGCGATGATCAGCTTGGGCTTGCACTCGCGCGCGATCCGCGCAACTTCGTCCATGTCGATCCGGCAATCATCCTGTCGCACACCGTATGGCGCGACATTGAACCATTTGCCGCTCATGTTGACCGGCGATCCGTGCGTCAGATGACCGCCCGAATTGAGGTCGAGCCCCATGAACGTATCGCCGGGCTGGAGCAGCGCCAAGAACACTGCCTGGTTCATCTGGCTGCCGCTGTTGGGCTGGACATTGGCGAAATCGCACCCGAACAGTTTTTTGGCGCGCTCGATGGCGATCGTTTCGATCTCATCGACATATTCGCACCCGCCATAATAGCGGCGGCCGGGATAGCCTTCGGCGTATTTGTTGGTGAGGATCGAACCTGCCGCGTCAAGCACCGCTTTCGAACAGATGTTTTCGGATGCGATCAGTTCGATCTTGTCACGCTGGCGGCCGAGTTCCTTCTCGATCCAGCCTGCGATTTCAGGATCGGCGGTGACCAATGGTTCGGTGAAAAACCCGTCAGAACGGATGTCATTGGCGGCGGCGGGATGCGTGCTCATGCGGGCTCCTGGGTGAAATGCGGGTTAGAGAGTTTGGCAACACGGCGGGCGTGGCGGTCTCCGCCAAACGCGGTCTTCATGAAAGTATCGAGGCAGGCCTTGGCCATTTCGGCCCCGATCACCCGCGCGCCCATCGCGATGACGTTGGCATCATTATGCTCCCGCGCGAGCGCTGCCGAGAGAGGCTCGGAGACGAGCGCGCAGCGGCAGGCTGGATTGCGGTTGACCGCTATCGAAATGCCGATTCCCGAGCCGCACAGCGCAACGCCGCGTTTTGCTTCGCCATCAGCAATCGCGCGGGCCAGCCGGTATCCAAAATCGGGATAGTCGACCGAGGTGGTATCCGCTGGGCCAAGATCGACCACCTCATGCCCTGCATCGCGCAGATACGCGGCAAGCATTGCCTTCATGTCAAAAGCGGCATGATCCGATGCAATCGCAATGCGCACGTGGTGGCGGCCCTTTCGATTCGATTTCCCGCGCCCGTAGGGGATGCAGCACCGAATTGCCACAAGCCATTGTGGGTGGGAGCATCGCTTGACCGCACTATTTCGCACTGTATTACAGCAGCAATACAGATGGAGATAATGCGATGTTCAAAAGGCTGTTGGTGCTGTTCCTTCCCCTGGCGTTCACCGCACCATTGGCCGCAGCCGAAAAGCCCGTCGAAGTGATGGTGCTTGGGAGTTACCATTTCGGCAATCCGGGAATGGATGTGAACAATATTCAGGTCGACAGCGTGCTGACGCCCGACAAGCAGAAGCAGCTCGAAGCCGTTGCGAAAGCCTTGCTGACGTTCAAGCCGACGCGCGTCATGGTCGAACGCGAAAGCGAAGCACCCGATTTCGCAATGGACGCCTATACCCGCTTCACGCCTGAAAGCCTCAAAACCGCAGCGAATGAAACCGATCAGATCGGCTATCGCGTGGCCCATCTTGCAGGGCTGAAGATCGTTCATGGAATCGACGAACAGCCCAAGGACGGCGAGCCCGATTATTTTCCTTTTACCAAACTACAAGAAGCGGCCGCCAAGTTCGGCCAGACCTCGACGGTCGAAGCGGCCAACGGCAAAATCACGCCATTCCTGAAAGCATTCGAGGCCGATCAGAAAACCCAGTCGGTCGCGCAGTTGCTGATGCAGATGAATGCTGCGTCGGGCCTGCAAAGCTCAATGGCATTTTATTATGACGTGCTGACTGTTGGCGACAAGGACAGCCAGCCCGGCGCTGACCTCAACGCGATGTGGTATCTGCGCAATGCCAAGATTTTCGGCAAGTTGATGCAGGTCGCCAAGCCCGGAGACCGCGTGCTCGTCGTTTATGGCGCGGGCCATAATTACTGGCTGCGGCATTTCGCGCGCGAAGTGCCGGGTTATGTTTCAGCCGATCCGGTGCCGTATCTGAAGAAGGCTGGTGCGGGGCGGTAACTCGCTATTCCGACCCACCCCTCGTCATTGCGAGGAGCGACGCGACGCGGCAATCCAGGCTGTGCGGCGTTGGCCGCTGGATTGCCACGCTTCGCTCGCAATGACGAACGGGGTCAGTCGCGGTAGGGCTCGGGCTGGCACCCCAGCACAGGATCGAAGGTTGCTGTCCGGCTGGTGAGCAAAGGCACAGAAGCCGTCACACTTTTCGCCGCGACATCTTCTGAAAGCCTGATCGCCTCCATCCCGGGCTCGAAATCCTTGCTGCAATCGGCAAGGCTGCGATTGCCGATATGGCGGCACCCGCACACCACCCGAGCGGCATAGGCAACGCCAAGATCGAGGAACGGCTTCTGGCTTTGCGCGTAAGCATAGGCCGCGCCACCTGCGATCAGGACCAGCGCGGCGAGGCCGATGATGATGCGTCTTGCGTTCATGCAGGCCATGGCTAGGCTGCTGCGATGCAAATGAAAAGACTAGTTGCAGCAGGGGCGCTGCTGGTTTCGGCCGCAGCAATCATCGCAGCACAGGCTTCTGAACCTCAACCGATCTTGAACATTCCCGAGATGCGCGCGCCAGGACTGACTACAAGTGAGTCTGCGTCCGTGGTTCTATTTGCGGAAGATCAAGCCGACACCCGCGCAGTGTTGCTCATGCAGGACGGCAAGACAATCCTTCGTCGCTATGCCCCCAGCTATTCGGACACCACACGCTTCATCAGCTGGTCGATGGCGAAATCGGTGACGGCAGTGCTGATCGGCGAACTTGTGGCCGATGGAAAGCTCACGCTCGATGCGCCGGTGCCCTTTGCCGAATGGCGCAAACCCGGCGATCCGCGCGGGGGCATCACGTTGCGCCAACTGCTCCACATGTCATCGGGGATCGACCATACCGAGGGGCTCGATCCCGAACGCGGGGCGCAAGGCGCGCTTGAATCGGATACGACGCAAGCGCTGTTCGTGCGCGGCGACAGGCCGATGGCTGCCTATGCGCTGGCAAAGGGCAT
>JANOQL010000278.1:0-5813 GCA_031414835.1 Sphingomonadales bacterium
GAAAAGCGCAACCGGACGCCGAGCGCCGAAGCGCTCGCGATCATCGAGGATTTCCGCAGCCGTTCGAACCGCGCCAAACGCGATGTGACCGATCAGGAGATTATCGAGGCCTGCCTGTATCCGATGGTCAATGAAGGTCATCTGATCCTTGAAGAAGGCATGGCGCAGCGCGCATCGGACATCGATGTGGTGTGGGTGTTTGGCTATGGCTGGCCGGTCTATCGCGGCGGGCCGATGATCTGGGGCGATCTCGAAGGCCCGGGCAAAATCGTCGAATCGCTCGAGCGGCAGGGGGTCAAAGTGGCCGAAAGCCTCAAGGCCAAAGCCTGATGCGCGGCTGAACGCCCGATGAACCGAGGCGCATCGGCGATGGGCTGAAATGGTGTAACGCTTCACCGGAAACTTGGTTCCATTCGCCGATCATCGCTTTTCTGTGCGGCAGATCACAGTAACCGAAACGTCATAGTTTCTGGGGTCCGGGGTCGCACTCGATGTTGAAGTTTATCATGATTGGCGTTGCGTTGCTTGGCGCGCTAGTTTCGGGAGCGCCTGCACAGGCCAAAGGCTGGCAGTGCGTGACCTACGCCCGTTCGGTTTCAGCCGTGCAGATTCGCGGCAATGCCGAAACCTGGTGGGGTCAGGCCGCTGGCACTTATGATCGCAACCGCACACCTGCTGTCGGGGCCGTGATGGCGATGCCCGGCTATGGCAAGATGCGGCTCGGCCATGTCGCTACCGTCAGCCGGATCGTGTCGGACCGTGAGATTGTGTTGAACCACGCAAACTGGTCGCGGCGCGGCGGTGTCGAAAGCGCAGCCCGCGCGATCGACGTGTCCGAAGCGGGCGACTGGAGCCGGGTGCGGATCTGGTTTCAGGGCGATATGGGGCTGACCAGCTATCCGGTATCAGGTTTCATCCATCCGCGCGGCGCAGGCGACCGTGTCGAAGCGCCGATCCACATGGCGAGCGCCCCGCGCCAGCCGCTGGTGCTGGGACGCGATGTTGTGGAACTTGCCGCAAACGGCGGGTGATTTCGCACTGACTAGATATTATTTGGCCCTGATCCGCTCACCTCGAGCGAAGTCGAGAGGCTGTGTCGAGCGAAGCCGAGACACTTTGGTCGCGCACCAATGCTTCTCCGCTGCGCTCGAAGCCGTGTCTCGACTTCGCTCGACATGAGCGGGTTTGGACTGGGCGAATTGGCTACCGGCTCCAGTGAATATCGATCGGTGTTTCAAGCCCCGCCAGCACACGGCCAATCGGATAGGGCGATGAATCGCCGTCCTTCAATGCCGCCTCGAGCACCTTCTGCTTCGCCCCACCTGTAAACACCACGATCAGCGCCTTGGCCGAGGTGAGCGCGCTGCGCGTCATCGTCACCCGCGCAACAGGCGCTTCGGGCGGCAGCGGATCGGGCATCACGCCGACCGCCTTGGCTGGTGAATTGAGCGCATCTTCATAATCGTCGCCGGGGAAAATCGACGCGGTATGGCCGTCTTCGCCGAGCCCGAGCCAGACCAGATCGGGCGGCCAATGGACATCGCCATAGCGTGACGCAGCCGCCCCGCCAGCCAGCCGGTAATCGGCGGCTTTTTCCGAAATCACCGGGATCACCCGCGCGCCCTTGGGCAGGAAGATGCTGGCGAGCATTCGCGCGTTCGACAAGGGATCGGCCAAAGGCACGATGCGTTCATCGGTCGGCACGATGAACACTTTTTTCCAGTCGAGCTTTGCTTCGGCGAGTTTTTTCAGGATCGGCACCGGCGTATTGCCGCCCGCAAGCGCAAGCACGCAATTACCGCGCGCATCGATCGCGCTTTCGATGATGAACGCAATATCGCCCGCCACCGCATCGGCGAGTTCATCGGCATCGTCATAGTCCCACCATTCGGCTTCGATCATCATTCGGTCCTCAATCTTCTAGTCTTTCGCGAGCCTCTACCCGCTCATGTCGAGCGAAGTCGAGACACGTTGGGGCTTGGGGAAACGCCTCTCGACTTCGCTCGAGGTGAGCGGGGCCGGTTTGCGGGTTGCCCAGCTATCCAATCGTTTCGGAAAGCAAAGTATTCGCGCGCGGCCCATCCCAGTCCATCGCGCCGACGACGCGCCAGACTTCCTTGCCCTGCGCATCGTAAAGCACCGTGGTCGGGATCATGCCTGTGCCGAACGCAAAGCCAAGGTCCGATTCGCTGTCGAGATAGGGGGCGAGGTTCTTCAAGTTCCGCTCTTCCCACACCTTGGCCATTTTTGGCTTGTTGCGGGCATCGTCCTGGCTGACGACGATCACCTGGAGCTTCTCTGCCTGACGTTTGGAGAGTGCATCCAAGGTCGGCATTTCGGCAACGCACGGCCCGCACCATGTCGCCCAGAGGTTGACGAGCAATGGCTTGCCCTTGAAGTCAGCGAGGCGGATTTTGCCGCCGTCAGGGGCGAGGAACACCGTATCGGGCATGGCACTGCCGCGCTCGGTCATGACGACCGTGCCGCTGGTTTCGGGCTTTGCTGCCTTTGCTGACGCGTTTGCGTCGGGTTGCGATGCGTTCCCCTTGTCCGTATCGCAGCCTCCAGTCATCAGCGTCAGCGCAAGGATCGGGGCCATTACAGATCGCACGTCGAACTCCAGCGCCGATACGGCGAACCAAATGTGGGGCGGGCGGTTTGCCGAAGGGCCCGCCGCTGTGATGCGCGAGATAAACGCGAGCCTGCCATTCGACAAGCGGCTTTGGGCACAAGATGTTGCCGGATCGCTCGCGCATGTCGCGATGCTGGGGGCGCAGGGGATTATTCCGGCGGATGATGCGGCGACGATTGCTGATGGGTTGCGCGCGATTGAGGCTGAATATGCCAGTGGCGATTTGCCCGATGACCTCGCACTTGAAGACATCCATATGGCGACTGAGACGCGGCTGGCCGACAAGATCGGGGCGGTGGCCGGACGGCTGCATACCGCGAGGAGCCGCAACGATCAGGTCGCGACCGATTTCCGGTTGTGGGTGCGCGATGCGGTCGATGCGGTCGATGCCGGGTTGCTGGCGTTCCAGCGTGCCTTGCTGAACCGGGTAGAGCAGCATGCCGCAGACGTGATGCCGGGCTTCACCCATCTGCAAAGCGCACAGCCGGTGACGCTCGGGCATCATCTGATGGCGTGGTTCGAAATGATCGTGCGTGATCGAAGCCGTTTTGCCGATGCGCGGGCACGAATGAATCAGTGTCCGCTGGGGGCAGCAGCACTCGCCGGCACAGGCTTCCCTATCGACCGCGCGATGACTTCGAATGCATTGGGCTTCGACCGCCCGACCTCCAACAGCCTCGACAGCGTATCGGACCGCGATTTCGCGCTCGATACTCTGATGGCCGCCGCGCAATGTTCGTTGCATCTGTCGCGGATGGCCGAAGAGGTCGTGATCTGGGCGAGCCAGCCGTTCGGCTTTGTCAGCCTGCCCGATCAATGGTCGACCGGCAGTTCGATCATGCCGCAGAAACGCAATCCCGATGCCGCCGAACTGGTGCGCGGGCATAGCGGGCGGATCATCGGCTGTCTGACCGCATTGATGATCACGATGAAGGGCCTTCCGCTCGCCTATTCGAAGGACATGCAGGATGATAAGCCGCCCGTTTTCGAAGCGCATGATCTCCTCGCATTAAGCATCGCTGCAATGACCGGGATGGTCGAGAGCCTCACCTTCCGCACTGACCGGATGCGCGCATTGGCGGAGCAAGGTTTCTCGACCGCGACCGATCTCGCCGACTGGCTGGTGCGTGATGCAGGCGTTCCGTTCCGCGAGGCGCATCACATTACGGGTGGGTGCGTGAAGGCGGCAGAGGCGCGCGGCTGCCAGTTGTGGGAACTGCCCCTCGACGCATTGCAGGCAATCGACGCGCGGATCGACGCACGGGTGTTCGATGTGCTGTCGGTCGATGCGTCGGTCGCCAGCCGGACAAGCCTTGGCGGGACGGCTCCGGTTCGTGTAAGCGAAGCCATTGCCGCCGCGCGGGCGGCGCTGGAGTTGTGACGATGCGTGCTGGTGTGATTGCCTTGATCTGTGCCCTGGCGCTTTCGGCTTGCGGCGGGCGTGTGGCGTTGAAACCCAAGGCGGGCCAATCGTTGCCGGTCAAACCCGAGACCGCCGCCGTTGTGCCGACACCTGCTCAGCTGATGGAGCCGGAAGTCCAGGCCCGCCCCAAACGCAGCGACGAACAGCTCCGCCGGTCCGAAGAGCGCCGCGAAGACAAATTCGATCTGCCGCCGACCTGAAGTTCTCCAATCCAATCCAAACCGCTCATGTCGAGCCCTTCGACTTCGCTCAGGATAAACTTCCGCCGAAAGGCGGAAGTCGAGACACATTTGACCAGCGGAAACCGCCTCTCGACTTCGCTCGAGGTGAGCGGTTAGAGGCCGTATAAACAGGAACCATTGATGGACCATTTCCACCTTCGCAACGGCGTGCTCCATGCCGAAGACGTGCCGCTTCCAGAGATTGCTACGGCGGTCGGCACGCCCGTCTATGTGTATTCGCGCGCGACGCTTGAGCGCCATGCCACAGTGTTCCGCGATGCGCTCAAGCCGCTTATGAAACCGCATCTGGCATTTGCGATCAAGGCCAATCCCAACCTCGCGGTCGTAAAGGTGATGGCGAACATGGGCTATGGTGCCGATGTCGTGTCTTGGGGCGAAGTCCAGCGCGCCATCGCCGCCGGGATGGCGCCTGCCGACATTGTGTTTTCGGGCGTCGGCAAAACGCGCGCTGAGCTGGCGGCGGCTCTCGATGCGGGCGTCGGGCAGTTCAATATCGAGCTAGAGGAAGAAGGCGCGGCGCTTGCCGAGATCGCAGCGGCCAAGGGGAGGACCGCGACTGCCGTCCTCCGCATCAATCCCGATGTCGATGCGGGGACGCACGCGAAGATTTCGACGGGGATGAAGGAAAACAAGTTCGGCGTGCCGATCGATCAGGCGGGCGGCATTTTTGCGCGGCTGGCGGGATTGCCGGGGCTGTCACTGCAAGGCGTGGCGCTCCATATCGGCAGCCAGTTGTTCGATCTGACGCCGCTTGAAACCGCGTTCGGCAAGGTCGGCGCACTGGTCGGTGAACTTCGTGGGGCAGGCCACGCCATCGACCGCGTCGATCTGGGTGGCGGCCTTGGTGTCCCTTATCAGCGGCACGAAATGCCGCCGACGCCTGCCGATTATGGCGAGATGGTCGCGCGGGTGACCAAGGGCTGGGACGTTACATTGATGTTCGAACCTGGCCGCGTTCTCGTCGGCAATGCAGGCGTGCTGCTGACGCAAGTGATCTGGGTCAAGCCCGGCGTCGTCAACCCCTATGTCATCGTCGATGCCGCAATGAACGATCTCGCGCGCCCCGCAATGTATGACGCGTGGCATGACTTTGAAGCGGTCCGGCCTTCGGGCAAGCGAATGACCGCCAACATCGCAGGCCCGGTGTGCGAAAGCGGCGATACCTTCGCCAAGGCGCGTGACATTGATGCTGTGGTAAGTGGCGATCTGGCCGTCTTCCGCACCGCAGGTGCATATGGCGCGACAATGGCGAGCACTTATAACAGCCGTGCGCTCGTTCCCGAAGTGATGGTCGATGGAAGCAAGTGGGCGATCGTTGCGAACCGGGTGGCACCCGAGGCGTTGATCGCGGCTGAGCCGATCCCGGAGTGGTTGTAAGGCAAGGGGGTTCGCGCGAAGTCGCAAAGCCGCCAAAGCTGCGGTGGTGAGACTGGCTTCGCGCGAAGCGCCCTACATCGAGCCTATGTTAGGAAAGCCTGCGGCGCTATCTGTGAAAGCCGCACAGCCTTGGCGGCTT
>JANOQL010000279.1:0-3120 GCA_031414835.1 Sphingomonadales bacterium
GTCGAGCGCAGTCGAGACACGGATGGAGCGGCACAAAGTGTCTCGACTTCGCTCGACATGAGCGGGGTAGAGGCGTTGCTCGCAAGTGCTCTCGATGCCGCCGAACCGCTGGCCACCGCCGCCACCGAAGCCGAGGATTTCGAAAGCGCTATGGCGGCACTTGCCAGCCTGCGCGCGCCGATCGATGCGTTTTTTGAGGGCGTGATGGTCAACGATCCTGACCCTGATATTCGCGCCGCTCGGCTGGATATGCTCGCGCGATTCCGCGATGCGGTGCATAAGGTGGCTGATTTTTCGAAGATCGAGGGGTAGCGACGCCGACTGCGCTGCGGTCAAGAAAGAATTGGTTCACGCAAAGCCACAAAGGTCGCAAAGGCCGCCAAGACTTTCTTTTTTGCGGCTTTGCGGCTTTGCGTGAAATTCTGTTTCTGCCGCGCTTGCGGCCTGGAGTTTTGAATGACCCAATATGTCTACCGCTTCGGCGGCGGTGTTGCAGATGGCGATGATCGCACGCGGGGGAACAAGAACCTCTTGGGCGGAAAGGGCGCCAACCTCGATGGCATGGCCGCGATCGGCCTGCCGGTGCCGCCGGGGTTTACGATTACCACCGAGGTGTGCACCGCATATTATGCCAATGGCGAGGCGTTCCCCGATGCGCTCGCGGCGCAAGTCACCGATGGCATTGCGCATATCGAGCGAGTGACGTTCAAACGCTTCGGCGATCCTGAAAACGTGCTGCTCGTGTCGGTGCGGTCGGGTGCGCGCGTCTCGATGCCGGGGATGATGGACACTGTCCTCAATCTCGGGCTCAACGATGCCACGGTCGAGGGGCTTGCCACCATTTCGGGCGATCCGCGCTTTGCGTGGGACAGCTATCGCCGCTTCATCCAGATGTATGCCGATGTCGTGCTGGGTCTCGATCACCACGCGTTCGAGGATGCGCTCGAGATTGCCAAGGAGGACCGCGGCTATTTCCTCGATACCGAACTTTCGGCAGACGATCTGCGCGCACTCGTCACCGAGTATAAGGCGCTGGTCGCGGCGCAATGGGGGCAGGACTTTCCGCAGAACGTCCACGATCAGCTGTGGGGCGCAGTCGGGGCGGTGTTCAAAAGCTGGGAGAGCGAACGCGCCAAGGTGTATCGGCGGTTGAACGGCATTCCCGCCGATTGGGGCACCGCAGTCAACGTCCAGGCGATGGTGTTCGGCAATATGGGCGAAACATCGGCGACGGGCGTGGCGTTCACGCGCGATCCTTCGACGGGCGAAAACGCCTATTATGGCGAATTCCTGATCAACGCGCAGGGCGAAGACGTTGTCGCGGGCATCCGCACGCCGCAATATCTGACGCGAGCGGCGCGAGAGACCGCCAATGCCAAGCCTGCGAGCATGGAAGAGGCGATGCCTGCGGTTTATGGCCAGCTTGCCGAGGTGTTCGGCATCCTCGAACGCCATTATCGCGACATGCAGGATATCGAGTTCACCGTCGAGCGTGGCACATTGTGGATGCTCCAGACGCGCTCGGGGAAGCGCACTGCCAAGGCCGCACTCAAGATGGCGGTCGATATGGCCAATGAAGGCCTGATTACGCAAACCGAGGCGATCCTGCGCGTCGATCCCGGCGCACTCGATCAATTGCTCCACCCGACGCTCGATCCCGCCGCTCCGCGCGATGTCGTGACCAAGGGTCTGCCTGCGTCTCCCGGGGCGGCGTCTGGCCGGATCGTGTTCGATGCCGATGCGGCGGAAAAGCAGAGCGAGATGGGCGAATCGGTGATCCTCGTCCGTGTCGAAACTTCGCCCGAGGACATCCACGGGATGCACGCGGCGAAGGGCATTCTCACCGCACGCGGTGGGATGACCAGCCATGCTGCCGTGGTCGCGCGCGGGATGGGTCGACCGTGCGTGTCAGGCGCGGGCGCGCTCGTCATCGATGCAAAGGGGCGTTCGTTGCTGGTGGGCGGTCGGCACTTCGGCGAGGGCGATGTGATCACCATCGACGGGGCGTCGGGCGAAGTGATGGCAGGTGCTGTGCCGACAGTGCAGCCCGAACTTGCAGGCGATTTCGGCATATTGATGGAATGGGCCGATGTGTCGCGGCGCATGCGCGTGCGCGCCAATGCCGAAACGCCTGACGATGCCGCGACGGCGCGCAGCTTCGGCGCCGAAGGGATTGGCCTCTGCCGCACCGAACATATGTTCTTCGATAGCGCGCGGATCACTGCCGTCCGCCAGATGATTCTGGCATCGGATGAGGCAGGGCGACGCGCCGCGCTCGACCGGCTGCTGCCCGAACAACGCGGCGATTTTACCGGGATTTTTGAGGCGATGGCGGGATTACCGGTCACGATCCGGCTGCTCGATCCGCCGCTGCATGAGTTTCTGCCGCATGAAGAAAGCGATTTTGCCGATGTCGCCGAAGCGGCGGGCGTCGGGATCGAAACACTCAAGCAGCGCGCCAACGAATTGCATGAATTCAACCCGATGCTCGGCCACAGAGGCTGCCGCCTCGGCGTCACCTACCCTGAAATCTACGAAATGCAGGCGCGTGCGATTTTCGAGGCGGCGTGCAGCTTAGGCGTTGCACCGATTCCCGAAATCATGATCCCGCTCGTTGCGACCAAGCGCGAGCTCGAACTGATGAAGGCGATCGTCGATACCGCCGCTGAGGCGGTGTTCGCCGAAACCGGCAAGAGAATCGAGTATCTGGTCGGCACGATGATCGAATTGCCGCGTGCAGCGTTGCGTGCCGGAGACATTGCCGAAGCCGCCGAATTTTTCAGCTTCGGGACCAATGATCTGACGCAAACGACTTTGGGCGTCAGTCGTGACGATGCCGCGCGCTTCTTGGGCGTCTATGTCGATAAGGGCATTTATCCGCACGATCCGTTCGTCAGCATCGATGAAGAAGGCGTGGGAGAGCTGATCGCGCTTGCCGCCGAGCGCGGGCGTGCGACGCGGCCCGATATCAAGCTGGGTATTTGCGGCGAACATGGCGGCGATCCGTCGAGCATCGCCTTTTGCGAATCGGTCGGCCTCGATTATGTCAGCGCGTCGCCCTATCGCGTCCCGATCGCCCGGCTGGCAGCGGCGCAATCGGCACTGCGACGCAAAAAATAG
>JANOQL010000280.1:0-7686 GCA_031414835.1 Sphingomonadales bacterium
ACGATCGACGGCGTGGTGCGCGCGCCTTCCGAATTTTCGATGACCTTGGGCGTGCCGCCTTCCATCACCGAAACGCAGCTGTTGGTGGTGCCCAGATCGATCCCGATCACTTTTGCCATAGTCAATTTACCCCGAATGCAATGTTGGATTGGCGCATCGGACCCTTCCCAGTGTCGATGCAGTGTTACGAGGCCGGATATAGGACGCGAATCTCTTGCGACAAGGTTTGGAGACGCCTAGGCGCAAAGGCCGTTGCCAAAAACGGAGATTTTCGATGCGTGCGCAGATCGTGTTGCTGAGTGCGCTTTTGCTATCGGCGTGCAGCAGTAGCGAACCCAAACAGCAGACGATCGAGGACGCCTGGGTCCGGTTGCCGGCTGCATCGGGGCGCCCGGCAGCTGCATATTTCACGATTCAGGGCGGCAGTGTGCCTGACCGGCTGATGGGCATTTCATCGCCGCTGGCGGTGCGATCCGAACTGCATGACATGGCGATGAAGAACGGCGTGATGACGATGGCCGAAATCAAGGGCGGCGTTGATGTGCCGCGCGGCGACGATCTCGCATTCAAGCCCGGCGGGAAACATGCGATGCTGTTCGATATCTCCCCAAAGGCAACCGCAGGCACGACGATCCCGCTGACGTTCAGCTTTGCCAGCGGGGCAACGCTCTCGTTCGAAGCCAAGGCGATTGCGGCCGGTGACGAAGACCCGCACGCGCACTGAACGCATGGGCGATAGCCGGACCCTTACCCCGGGCGAAGTCGCGCTGGCGCAATCGGTGTTCGGCGATGCGATCGACTATGCCCGCGTCCGCATTCACCCGCGCACCTGGTGGCCATTCCAGCACCGCCGGATGGCAATGGCCCCCAACGGCCATCTCTATCTCAGCCCCAAAGGCCCGTTGTGGTGCGACGATTTCTGCGAACGCAGCGTCACCCGGCAGGGGCTGTTCATCCATGAAATGACGCACGTCTGGCAGCATCAGCAAGGCGTGAACCTGATCCTCAAACGCCACCCCTTTTGCCGCTATGATTACAGCATCAAGCCCGGCTGGGCGCTGGAACGGTATGGGATCGAGCAACAGGCCGAGATTGTGAGGCACGCGTTCGAGCTTGGTCAGGGGGAGATTGTGCCGGGGGCGCTGCCGTTAGAAGCCTATCGCGCGATCCTGCCGTTCGGGCCGCGGTAGCGGCCGTCACGGTTGCTAGAAAGCGCCGCAGGCATCGTCCTTCCTCCTTCGCGTTCTTAGCGGTCCTTCGCGGCCTTTGCGTGAAACTGCCCTTTATGGGGAGCGCACTCACGGTCTTCGTTTCTCGCGAAGATCGCGAAGGACCGCTAAGAACACGAAGAAGAGTTAGAGGCGCTGTCGCGCAGACTCGCGGGACGCATTGGATAGGTTGCCACTGCCTCATAGGCCGCACCGTCAGCACTCAGGCGGCTTTCGTAAAGCGTAAACTCGGTCGCTTCGAATGGTGGCAGCGCCAGATCGCCTTGCCGCGCGAGGAACTCACCCACCTGCCCGCCTTGCGCGCCGAACCTCGCCAGCGTGATGTGCGGAATATAAGCGAGCCCCTGATCCGATAACCCTAGCGACGCCATCAGCCGCCCGATCTTGCGGTGGATCGCAACAAGTGGCTCGCGCGGATAGACGCCAGCCCAGAGCGTGTGGACGCGGCCCTTTTTCTCGAAGCTGCCAACGCCCGAGACGCCGAGTTCGAGCGCGGGCGAGGCAATCGTCGCCAGCCCTGCCGCCAAGTTATCGGCGGTCCGCGAATCGACCTCGCCGATGAAGCGCAATGTGATGTGGAGCTGTTCGTCATCCTGCCAGCGCGCGGCCTCGACATTGCCCATCAGCGCCAGCAGCGCCTCGCGAACGGCCAAGGGCGGACGGATTGCGATAAACAGACGATGGGTCATTGTCGCCTTTTGCTTGAAATTTGCCCGCAATCCACCGATATTCGGTTCATCGGCAGATTTTTGCCGGGCAAAGGAGAGTATTTGCAATGGCCAATTGGTCTGACCCGCGCTCGATTGGCGCCCCTCCGGGCGTCGCAGTCGGCACACAAGGCGCTGCCTATGATGCGGGCCTGCGCTCTTATATGCTTTCAGTGTACAACTACATGGCGTCGGGCGTGTTGCTCACCGGCGTCGTCGCGCTTCTGGCGGCCAATTCGGGCTTTACCCAGTCGATTGCCGGCACACCGCTGATGTGGGTTGTCATGCTCGCTCCGCTGGGCTTCATCCTCGTGATGAACTTCGGCATTAACAAGCTGTCGACGACCGCGTTGCAGGGGTGTTTCTGGGGTTTTGCGACCGTCATGGGTCTGTCGATGTCGACGATTTTCCTCGTCTATACCGGCACCTCGATCGCACAGACGTTTTTCGCGACCGCAGCCGCGTTCGCAGGGTTGAGCCTGTATGGCTACACCACCAAGAAGGATCTGTCCGGCATGGGCACATTCCTGATCATGGGTGTGGTCGGTTTGATCGTCGCGATGATCATCAACATGTTCCTGCAATCGGGCACGATGGCACTGGTGATCAGTGCAGTCGGCGTGCTGATCTTTGCAGGGCTGACCGCGTATGACACGCAGCGCATCAAGTCGATGTATGCCTATGTGGCAGGCACCGACATGATGGGGAAGACCGTGATCATGGGCGCGCTGTCGCTCTATCTCGACTTCGTCAACATGTTCCAGTTCCTGCTCAGCTTCATGGGCTCGCGCGACTAAGCGCGTCTGGATAAGTGCAAAAAATGGCCCCGGCAGAGCGATCTGCCGGGGCTTTTTGTATCAGCCGCTGGCCGCCGCCTCGGCATCGATCGCCTTCGCCCTGACATAGGCCTCACGCAGGCGAAGCGGCGCGAGGTACGCATCGAAACTGGCGCGCGGCTCGAGCAACTTAAAGTTGAGCATGAAATCGAGCATCGATCCGACATAGACATCGGCGGCGCTGAACTTTCCGCCTGCGACAAACGCCTTGTCGCGCACCGCGGTTTCAAGCGTGTTGATCGCGCGATCGAAATTGCCGAACCCCGCCATTGCCTCGCGCTCGGGCGGCACTTCCCACCCCATCGCCTTGCCGACGAAGCAGGATTCGATCGGCCCTGCGGCAAAGAACAGCCAGCGATAAAATGCCCCGCGATGTTCGGGCGCGGGAAACAATCCAGCCTCGGGAAACGCCTGCGCCAGATAAGTGCAGATCGCCGCAACCTCGGTCACGATCTGGCCATCGTGCGAGATTGCGGGCACTTTTCCCATCGGGTTGATCGCCAGATAATCGGGCCCCTTCATTGTCGTGCCATATTCGAGCAGGATCGTTTCATACGGCTGCCCTAATTCTTCGAGCATCCAGCGCACGATGGCTCCGCGCGATTGTGGGTTGGTGTAAAATCGAAGCGTCATGGCAGGCCTCCCTTGTCCGAATCATCTGGAAGGTGAAGTGTTCGGGAGGGGGATGCAACGCTCAGCCGACGTGGAGACCAGAATGACCGATCGCCTGCCCGAAGATCAGAATTGGATTGCCTCGACCCAGATGAACAGACGCGCAGCGATTGCCGGGACGGCGGCCTTTGCCGGCTACGCAGCCCTGGCGCAGCCAGTTGCAGCGTCTGCCACGATCACGCCAACCGACGGTCTTGATGCTGCTATGGTGTCTTTCCCCGCGCACGGCGGCACTTCCCTAAATGCCTATCGCGCCAAGCCAGCAGGCAAGCGAAACCTGCCCGTCATCATCGTCGTGCAGGAAATTTTCGGCCTCCACGAATGGGTCCGCGACATGACGCGGCGTTATGCCAACGCAGGCTATTACGCGATCGCGCCTGACTTTTTCCAGCGGCAGGGCGATGCGACCAAGGTCACCGATTTCAAAACGCTGTTTGCCGAGATTGTCTCCAAAGTTCCCGACGCACAGGTGATGGGCGATTGCGATGCGGCGGCAAAGTTCGCGGGCACCGATGGCGGCAATGCGGCGCGGCTGGGCATCACCGGCTATTGCTGGGGCGGACGGATCACGTGGCTGTACGCCGCACACAATCCCAAGCTTAAGGCAGGTGTCGCGTGCTATGGCCGCGTAATCGGCACGCCGTCCGAACTTCAACCCAAAAGCCCGCTCGATCAGGTGGCAGCAATCAACGCGCCGGTGCTCGGCCAATATGGTGCACTCGACAAAGGCATCCCCATTGCCGACGTCGAAGCAATGAATACCGCTCTGCGGGCCGCCAACAAGCCTTCGACGCTCAAGCTGTTCGATACTGCCGATCACGGCTTTCTCGCCGATTACCGCCCGAGCTATAATGAGGCGGCGGCAAAGACGGCGTGGGCAGAAGGGCTGGCATGGTTCAAACGATATATCTAATCACAACTCACTGTGAATACTGAATAATACTGAATTAACCAGAGTATTTGCCCTACAAGTTCTTCGCGATGGCAAGAGTTCATCGCGCTCGATTTGCTGCGCGAAATGCAAAAGCCGGAGTTGTCGCCGCTGAATTCGGGCGAGGTTCCCCGTTCCCATCGCGATTGCAACACGATCCATCGTGAGTGCACGCGTTTTGCTTTTGCGCATATTGAAACTGTCATTGATTTCGGCTCGACACGTCTTGCGGGGGCGCTTCACAAGGAGCGAGACCGATGAGAGAAGAAACGCACTCCACCGCAGTCCACCCCGACCTTTCCGCAGAAGAACTAGCGACGGCTGAAGCTGCGCCAGCACCGGCATCCCGGATTTCACCGACGCTGGGCGCAGCGGCGGCCTTGGCCGCCGCTGGTGCTGCGACCGGCACCGCATATGCCGAAAACCTGATGAAGCCCCTGATGCCGCGCGGGTTCAGCATTAGCAATCCATCTGCCAGCACACTTCCCAGCACGCCGGAGAACGAAGCGACAGCAACCGCGCCGATCACGGTAAAAGCGGCGGCGCGTTTCCTTGCGCAGGCCACGATGGGAACCAAAAAGGCCGATATTGCAAGGGTGCAAGCGCTCGGTGGCTATTCGAGCTGGATCTCCGATCAACTCCGGATGCAACTGCCCACTTCTGTTGTGTCATGGCTGATTTCCAAGCAGTTTACCGTCGAAGATCGGCGGTTCGATCCGGGGCCGTTCACGCAAGCGGTCTGGCGGCTGATGATTCTCAGCAACGGGCAATTGCGCCAGCGTGTTGCGTTTGCGCTGTCGAACATCTTCGTCATCAACGCAAACAGCCTCAACATGGCATGGCCAGCATTTGCGGCTGGAAATTTTCACGACATCCTGTCGCTGAACGCATTTGGCAATTTCCGGACGCTATTGGAAAAAGTCACGCTCAGCAGCGCGATGGGCGCGTATCTCAACATGCGCGGCAATTACAAAGCCGATCCTTCGCGGCGGACCGAACCCGATGAAAACTACGCGCGCGAGGTGCTGCAGCTGTTCACCATCGGACTGTTCGAACTCAATCAGGATGGCACGCCCAAGCTCACCGCCGGTGTCCCTATCGATACCTACAAGCAACAGGATATCAGCGGGCTGGCCCGCGTCCTCACTGGTTGGGATTGCGACGATAGCAGCCCGGGATTTCACAAGCTGCCGATGGTCCATTATGCCGATCGCCATGAAACGGGCGTCAAGACGTTTCTGGGGCTGACCATTCCAGCCGGCGTCGATGGCCCGACGAGCCTCAAACTGGCACTCGATCACATCTTCAACCATCCCAATGTGGGGCCATTCCTCGCGCTCGGGCTGATCCGGCGTCTCGTCACCAGCAATCCGTCTTCGGCCTATGTCGCGCGGGTATCAGCGGTGTTCCAGAACAACGGATCGGGCGTTCGCGGCGATATGCGCGCGGTCGTGACTGCGATCCTGCTCGATGCCGAAGCGCGGACCCCGCCCACTGCTGCTTTTGCAGGGAAACAGCGTGAAGAAATCCTGCGGTTTACATCGTGGGCGCGTGCGATCGAAGCCAAATCGCCTGACAATCTGTGGCTGTTTTATATCGATCTCAATCAGATGCCTTACCGATCTCCAAGCGTGTTCAATTTTTTCAGGCCCAGCTACACGCCGCCGCAAAGTCAGCTTGCAGCACAAGGGTTTGTCGCGCCCGAATTTCAGCTGACCAATGAAACGACTGTCTTCAAATATATCGGTTGGGTCGAAGGGCTGGGCTATGGTGGGGTCAACCCGCTGGCCGCAAACTACGCAGCCCTCGCGGCGCTTGCGCGCAACAGCAAGGCGCTGCTCGACGAAATCAACCTGATTATCGCTGCGGGCCAGGTGAGCGATGCCCGGATCGCGACGTTTGTGCCGGCAATCGACGCATTCGACGCGACCAATCCCGACGGCGCGCTCGACAAGGTCAAGGCGGCGATCACACTCGTCATGACCGCGCCTGAATTCATCATCATCAAATAGGAGAAGGACGATGACCGATAACGTCTCCCGTCGCGCCTTTATCAGCTATTCGTCGATGCTGGCTGCCGCTGGCGTCACTGCCCCGTTTGCGATCAACCTTGCCGCGATCAGCGAATCAGCGGCCGCGACTGCATCCGATTACAAGGCGATTGTCTGCGTCTTCCTTGCAGGCGGCAACGACCATGCCAACACGCTCGTCAATTACGATACGGCCAGCTACAATTTGTATCAGGGCTTCCGCCCCAATCTTGCCTTGGGGCGCAGCGCGCTGACACCGACGTTGCTTAGGCCCACCACAGCTCTGCCCGGTGGCCGCCAATATGCGCTTGCGCCGCAACTTGCACCACTGATGCCTGTTTTCGATGCGGGCAAGATGGCAGCGTTACTCAACATCGGTACGCTGATCCAGCCGACGACCAAAGCGCAATATGATGCAGGTGCGCCGTTGCCACCCAAACTCTTTTCGCACGTCGATCAGATTGCGTTCTTCCAGTCATCGCAGCCTGACGCCAGCGCCGTCGAAGGATGGGGTGGGCGGATGGCGGACCTGCTCTATTCGGGCAACGGCCGGTCGGTTTTCACCGCCATCAACCTCGATCGATCCGCAATTTTCCTGAGCGGCAATGAAGTTCTGCAGTATAATGTGTCGCCTTATGGCGGCACGCTTCCTTACTCGCTGCAAAGCGCCGGGTATCGCGATGTGATCCAAGCCTCGATCACTGCGAACAGCGGCCATTTCATGGAACAGCAATATGTCGATACGACCAAGCGCGCGCTGTCTGCTTATGCCAATCTCAATTCGGCGCTGATGGGCGCACCGGCGATCACGACATCGTTTCCCGCCAATTCCTATCTCGCCGATCAGCTGAAAATGGTCGCGAAGCTGATATCGGTCAGCGCTGCCCTCGGCGTCAAACGGCAGGTTTTTTATGTTCAACTCGGCGGTTTCGACAATCACGATTTTCTGCTGACCGCACATCCGAAACTGCTCGATCAGGTGGCAAAATCGCTGCGTGCATTTTATGATGCGACTTTTGCGCTCGGGGTGGCCAATCAGGTCACGACCTTCACCGGCTCCGATTTCGGGCGCGGGCTGATCGCCAACAAGGACGGATCGGATCATGGGTGGGGCAGCATGCAATTCGTGCTGGGCGGAGCGGTTCGCGGCAAACAATTCTACGGCCGCGCGCCAGTCATCGCCGATAACGGCCCTGACGATGTCGGGCAGGGCCGGTTGTTGCCAACAACCTCGATCGACCAGTTCGCAGCGACACTCGCCAGCTGGTTCGGCGTTGCAAA
>JANOQL010000281.1:0-5315 GCA_031414835.1 Sphingomonadales bacterium
ACTGGTGCGGCCAAGAAGACTCGAACTTCCACGGGCTTTCGCCCACAACGACCTCAACGTTGCGCGTCTACCAGTTCCGCCATGGCCGCACGCCATATGAGAACAGGGGTTGCCCTGCCTCGGTAGAGGCGCGCGCATAGCGGCAAGATTGGGGCCACGCAATGCCCCAGTTCGGGGCATCGCTGTGTTAACCGCGTTGCGGGGTGGCGGACCGCGTTAAGACTTTGTTTACCTTTGCGGCATGTGGGCAGCAATCGTCTTGACCATGGCCTCTGCTCCTGTCGCGACAGTTCCTCGGCAGACAGGTGTAAGGTTTGGAGCCGTCGCCCGCGCGCGGATCGTGTCGGCGCCTCGGCTCGATCTGCGGTCACCGCCGCGCCGCATCGCAGGGGCGCAGCGCAACCGCAAGACGATCGATTTTGAGTAGGCCTATTCGCCGCTTGCGCCCGAAAAGCTCAAATTGAGCGCGCGCGCACCCTTGGGCACATCGACTTCGGCGCTGTTGAACTCGATCGAGCCATTGGGGCCGATCGTCCGGCGCGGCGGCGTGATCGCCCAGCTGTAGACGATGCGACCATTGGGGGCATCGCGCAGTTCGGCAAGAATGTCTGGCACGCGCTGCATTTCCGATGTTGGATTGACGATACGCGCGGTCACGGCAAACAATTCATTCCCGTTGGGCAGTGTTCGCCGTTCAGGGTTGCGCACCAGCTGAAACCGCAACGGCACATCGAAACTGCCACCGGGGAGCCCCAGCCGCGCCGCGATGCTCGGCGTTCCGAACCACAGGACCGCGCCCGTTCCTGCCGCCAGCAGCAGCGCTGCTCCTGCCGCTGCAATCGTCCAGCGCCGGGTCGGGTTGCGCCGCGGGCGAAACGGCGGTTCGTGGGCATAGGGATCGATATCGGGCGCATCGGTATCGCCATTGACCCACGCCGGGAGCGGATCTTGCGGCGGAAGCGCGGTCGCCGGGCTTTGCGCTATGGTCGGTGATGCCACAGGTTCGGCTGCCCGTGGCGGCGGTGGCACAAATGGCAATTCGGGAAGCGGTGCGACAGGCGCTACCGGCACAAAGGCCGGCGGTTCGGCAAACCAGCTGTGTTTGCACGACGCGCAGCGCACTTGTCGGCCCATAGCGCCAACGGCGGTATCGGGCACAAGATAGCGGGTTTTGCAGGCCGGGCAGGACAGGATCATGGCGTCAGACCCTAGGGCGCACAAGGCTGCGAAGGCAAGCACGCTTTGCCGACTTGCCCAATCGAAGGCGCTTGAAGCACGCCGCGCCGCCGTGCATGGAGCGTCGCACGGGTCTCACAGGATGCGCATGACCAATATCGTCCAGTTCGAAAATGTCGGCTTGCGGTATGGGACCGGTGCCGAAACGCTGTCCGATGTCAGCTTTTCGCTGGTCAAGGGCGGATTCTATTTCCTGACCGGCGCTTCGGGTGCGGGGAAGACGTCGCTGTTGCAGCTGCTCTATCTTGCTCACCGTCCCTCACGCGGGCTGGTGCGGCTGTTCGGCGAAGACATGACGTCGATGGCCCGTGATCGCCTGCCGCTTTACAGGCGGAGGATTGGCGTGGTGTTCCAGGATTTCCGGCTGATCCCGCATTTGTCGACGTTCGATAATATCGCGTTGCCGCTGCGGATGGCAGGCGTCGAAGATCGCGATATCGAAAAGCCCGTCACCGAAATGCTCGCGTGGGTTGGGCTGTCGGATCGTGCAACCGCACGTCCCGCAACGCTGTCAGGCGGCGAACAGCAAAGGGTGGCGATTGCGCGCGCGGTGATCGGTCGCCCGGATATTCTTGTTGCCGATGAACCGACGGGCAATGTCGATCCTGAAATGGCCGCGCGATTGCTGTATCTGTTCGACGGTCTCAACAAAATCGGCACGACGATCGTTGTGGCGACGCACGATTTGCATCTGTTGAGCCGGATTGGCAGCGCCACGTTGATGCGGCTTGAGGCGGGGCGGTTGAACGATCCCACCGGCGCGCTCCGCTACCCGCCGAAACGCAACGCTGGCTGACGATGTTCGGATTGAACGCCTCGCCTGCCGACCGGCGGCTTTTGCGCGAAGGGCGGCGCGCGGGCCCGATGCCGTGGGTGATCGCGATCATGATGTTTCTGACAGTGCTTGCCGCTGCCGCAGGGCTTGCGCTGGGCAATGCCGCATCGTCGCTCGATGCAGGGCTGAAAGGCAAGTTTACGGTGCAGATCGCCGATCCCAGCCCCGCTATTCGCGAAGCACAGGTGCGCCGGGTCGAAACCGAACTGCGCCGCCTTGCAGCTGTGTCGCAAGTGACTCCGGTTCCCGAGGCTGAATTGACGGCAATGCTCCGCCCATGGCTCGGCGACGACAGCATTGAGGCCGATTTGCCGCTGCCGGCGTTAATCGATGTCGAGCTGCGCCGGGCAACCCCTGAAGACGCTGCGCTCGTCGCTGAAACCGTCCGCGCTGTGGCGCCTGAAGCGCGGGTCGATGCTCATGCCCGCTGGCTGGCACCACTGGCAGGGCTGCTCGGTGCATTGACATGGCTTGCGGCAGCGCTCGTCATCTTGATGGCGATGGCAACAGGCGCCGTGGTGGTCCTTGCGGTGCGTGCCGCCGTGAATACTCATCTCGCAACGATCGATGTTATCCATCTGCTGGGGGCAAGCGACGCGCAGATTGTCAATCTGTTCCAGCGCCGGATCGCGCTCGATGCGCTGTTCGGCGGCGGCATCGGGCTGGTGCTCGGGCTGATCGTGCTGCTGATCCTGGGGGATAGGTTGCGCGCAATCGGTTCCGAACTGCTCGGCAGCGCTGGCTTTGGCTGGCTCGGCTGGGGCGCGTTGTTCTTGCTGCCAGTTGCAGGCGCAATCGTCGCGACGCTGGTTGCGCGCGTGACTGTCCTCGCCAGTTTGCGCAAGAGACTGTAGGGCTTTGCGCGTGATCCGCCGTATCGTCTCGCTTTTGACCATTGTCTGGCTTCTCGGCCTTGCGTGGTTTGTCGTCAGCCTGCCACAGCCATCGGGCAAAACCCGCACCGACGGCGTTATCGTGCTGACAGGTGGTGCGGGGCGGATCGAGCGCGGCATTTCGGTCCTTCAGGACGGGTTATCGAAGCGGATGCTGGTTTCGGGCGTCGATCCTGTTGTTCGCCCTGCCGAGCTTGCCGAGGTTCAGAATGTGCCGGTGAAACTGGTCGAATGCTGCATCGATTTGGGCAAGCAGGCAATCGACACACGGTCGAACGCCATCGAATCGGCAGCGTGGATCAAGCGCCACAAGGTGAAAAGCGTCCGCCTCGTTACGACCGACTGGCACATGCCGCGTGCGCGGTTCGAATTGAAGCGTGCGGTTCCCGATGACGTGCGGATCGTTCAGGACGCTGTGCGCAGCGCACCCACTTTGTTCGTCCTCTTCCTCGAATTTAACAAGCTGCTCGCCCGCTATGCGGCCGCGCTGTTCGGAATCTGACGCGTGAATGCGCTGCGTTCGGTGCTGTTTGCGCTCGTATTCTATATCGGCAGCGTTCCTGTGGTCGCTCTGGCATTTGCATCGATTGCGTTCGGCGATGCGGCCGTGCGGCACGCGGCACGGCGTTGGGCGCGCTGGCACCGCTGGTGTGCCCACAGGATCCTCCGTGTCGTCTCGCAGATCGAAGGGCAGCTGCCACAATATCCGGCGCTTGTCGTGTTCAAGCATGAATCGATGTTCGAAACGATCGAGGTGCTCGTCGAATTCGAAAAGCCGGCGGTGGTGTTCAAACAGGAATTGCTCGCTATCCCTGTATGGGGGCATGTTGCCAAGCGCCACGGCGTGATCCCGATCAACCGCGCCGGAGGCAGCGCGGCGATGCGGATCATGATGGCGGCGGGCAAGGCAGCGATTGCCGATGGGAAACCGATCCTGCTGTTCCCCGAAGGCACTCGCGTCGCGCACGGCGATGCGCCTCCGCTTGGTGCCGGGATGGCGGGGCTTTACCGGATGCTCGGGCTACCGGTGGTGCCGGTGGCTCTCGATAGCGGCAAGGTGTGGCCGCGCGGGTTTGTGAAGCAACCCGGCGTGGTGACATGGCGGGTGGGAGAAACGATCCCGGCTGGTCTGCCGCGCGAAGAGATTGAGCGCCGCGTCCACGCTGCAATCAACGCGCTCAATATTAGCTAAGGCAGGAAGAAAGTCGGTTCGCGCAGAGCCGCAGAGGCCGCAAAGTGCGCAGAGACTATGTGCCGCGTTAACCTCTGCGCCCACTGCGATCTCTGCGTCTCTGCGCGAACTCTTCTCCGGACCAACCACCAGATTGCTAGGCGGATACAGGCGCGCTAGTGGTCTGATCGTCCGAAATCGGGGCGGGCATCGTCCTGCCCCTGTTCGATGATGCTGCGGCGGATGGCGCGGGTGCGGGTGAACTGGTCGAACAGCACATCGCCATCTCCGAGCCGAATCGCGCGCTGGAGTGCGGTCAGGTCTTCGGAAAACCGCTGGAGCATTTCGAGGACGGCATCCTTGTTCGACAGGAAGACGTCGCGCCACATCACAGGGTCCGATGCCGCGATCCGGGTGAAATCGCGGAAACCGCCTGCCGAATATTTGATCACTTCGCTTTGCGTCACCGCTTCGAGATCGGATGCAGTGCCGACGATGGTATAGGCAATCAGGTGCGGCAAATGGCTGGTGATCGCGAGGACCATATCATGATGCGCGGCGTCCATCGTTTCAACATTGGCCCCGAGCCGTTCCCAGAATGCCGAGAGTTGCGCAACGCGGCCCGGATTGGCATCGGCAGGCGGGGTCAGGATGCAGAAACGGTTGTGAAACAGGCTGGCAAAGCCTGCCTCTGGCCCGCTGCGCTCGGTTCCGGCGACAGGGTGTGCGGGGATGACGCAGACGCCGGGAAGCGCTGTGGTCAATGCCTCGAGCACGCTGGCTTTCGACGATCCGACATCGCTGACGATCGCCCCGCTTGGCAAATCGGCGGCGATTTCGGCAGCCGCTGCGCCCATTGCACCGACCGGCACGCACAATATGACGAGTTCGGCATCGATCACTGCCGCGCCTGCGGTATCGGTCACATCGTCACATAGTTTCAGTGCCCGCGCGGTTTCGCGAACCGTATCGCTGGCGTCATGGCCTGTCAGCACGACACCGGGCATTTGGGCACGCACGGCACGGGCAATCGATGACCCGAGCAGCCCTAGCCCGATGATCGAAACGCGCGCAAATGGCAGCATTATGCCGCCACGATCCGCCGCAAAGCCTCGGCAACCCCGCGCGTTTCGGCTTCGGTGCCAATCGTAATGCGCAAAGCCTGGGGCAACCCCTGCCC